>NZ_JBHWAQ010000012.1:167324-193488 GCF_042743475.1 Streptomyces sp. NPDC059534 | reverse complement strand
CAACTAATCTGGCGTTGATTTTTGGCACGCTGTTGAGTTCTCAAGGAACGGACGCTTCCTTTGTACTCACCCTCTCGGGCTTTCCTCCGGGCTTTCCCTTCGATCTTGCGTTTCCGACTCTATCAGATCTTTCCGATCCGATTTCCTCGGCGCTTTCCGGTCCCTTTCGCTTTCGCTCCGGGCCCTTCCGGCTGTTCCGACTCTATCAGATCCTTTCGGCGTCTGATTCCCAGTCAGCGGGGTTTGTCTTTGCGGCTGTTGGGCCGTTCCGACGAGTGAGACTTTAGCGGATTTCCTGCCTCCGACGCTAATCGGGCGGCTGCGCTCAGTTCTTCGAACGCGGATTCCTCATTTCGCAAAAACGCACGGAAAGCACGACGACACGGCAAAGCATCGTCAGCTTCAGAGGATCTTGCGGAATGGCTGTCCGGGGCCGACCGGAGTCGGTGCTCACGTCGGACAACTCGGAGAACACTACGGATCCGGTAATCCCGTGTCAACCCCGGGCCTGGGACGTAGCCTCTACCTATGACTACGCATGCGCACACCACCCAGTGGTGGGCCGCCTGACCGGCGGCCCGCACCCGCGCATGCAACAAGCGGCCGCCGTCTCGGCGGCCGTTCGCGTATCCCCCTCCGGGAGGCGGCCGTCGGGTCGGCGCCCTGGAGAAGAGGGAGAACGAACGCGATGACGACGATCTTCAGCGGGGTCAAGCCCACCGGGCATCTGACGCTGGGCAACTATCTCGGGGCCGTACGGCGGTGGGTCGAGGTGGATCAGCATCAGGCGGAGGCGTACTTCAGCGTCGTGGACCTGCACGCGCTGACGGTGGAGCACGATCCCGGGCGGGTGCGCCGGCTCAGTCGGCAGGCGGCCACGCTGCTGCTGGCGGCCGGGCTGGACCCGAAGCGGTGCACGCTCTTCGTGCAGAGTCATGTGGACGAGCACGCGCGGCTGTCGTACCTGCTGGAGTGCACGGCCACGGACGGCGAGCTGCGGCGGATGATCCAGTACAGGGAGAAGAGCGAGCGTGCGCGGGCGGCCGGCGAAGGGGTGCGGCTGTCGTTGCTGACGTATCCGGTGCTGATGGCGGCGGACATCCTGGCGTACGGGACCGACGAGGTACCGGTGGGTGAGGACCAGCGGCAGCACGTGGAGCTGACCCGGGACCTGGCCGTGCGGTTCAACCAGCGGTACGGGCACACCTTCACGGTGCCGAAGGCGACGCAGCCGAAGGTGGCGGCACGGGTGATGGACCTCCAGGACCCCACGTCGAAGATGGGGAAGTCGCACGTGAACGGGGCCGGGATCGTCTATCTGCTCGACGACGCGGAGACCGTGCGGCGGAAGGTCATGCGGGCCGTGACCGACAGCGGGCGCGAGGTCGCCTACGACCGGGAGCTCAAGCCGGGGGTCGCGAACCTGCTCGATCTGATGGCAGCGGCGACGGATGGGAACCCCGAAGAGCTGGCCGGTGTATATGAGACGTACGGGTCGTTGAAGAAGGACACGGCGGACGCGGTCGTCGAGCTGCTGAGGCCCCTGCGGGAGCGGCATGCCGAGCTCGCGGCGGACCCCGGTCATGTGGACCAGGTGCTAAGGGACGGGGCCGAGCGGGCCCGTGGGACGGCGCGGCCCGTGGTGGACCGGGCCTATCGGGCGATCGGACTGTTGCCCGCGGGGTGACGGAAGGCGTTGCGGTAGTCGCGCGGGCTGGTGGCGAGGTGCGAGGCGAAGTGCTGGCGCATCGTGATCTCGCTGCCGAAGCCCGCGCGGCGGGCCACCTCGGGGAGGGGGTGGTCGGTGAGTTCGAGGAGTTTCTGGGCGGCGGCGACGCGCTGGGTGATGAGCCAGTGCAGGGGGGTGGTTCCGGTGGTGGCCTGGAAGTGGCGGGCGAAGGAGCGGGGGGACATGCCGGCGTGGGCCGCGAGGCTCGCCACGGTGTGGGGTTCGGCGAGGTGGGCGAGCGCGTGGGCGCGGACGTCGGCCAGGGCGTCGGCGTCGCGGTCGGCGCGGGGGGTGGGGTGCTCGATGAACTGGGCCTGGGTGCCGGTCCTGAAGGGTGCGGTGACCATGGAGCGGGCAATGGCTGCGGCCGCTTCGGCTCCGTGGGCGGTGCGGACGAGGTGGAGGCAGAGGTCGATGCCGGCGGCGGTGCCGGCCGAGGTCCAGATGCCCGAGTCCTCGACGAAGAGGGCGTCGGCTTCGACCTGGACCGCGGGGTGGCGGTCGGCGAGGGTCCGGGCCAGGTACCAGTGGGTGACGGCACGGCGGCCGTCGAGCAGTCCGGCGCGTGCGAGGACGAAGGCGCCGGCGCAGAGCGAGGCGACGGGGACTCCCGCCGTATGGGCACGGCGGAGCGCTTCGAGGACGGGGGCCGGGAGGTCGGCGTCGGGGTCCTCGATACCGGGGACGACCACGAGGTCGGTGGCGGTGAGGTCGTCGAGCCAGTCGAGCGCGCGGTCGGGGGTGAGGGTGAGTCCGCCGCGCAGGGGGACGGGGGTGTGCGGGTCGGCGGCGGCCCGGCGGAGTTCGAAGGGAGGGACGCCGCGGAGAGTGCGGTCGCTGTCCCAGACCTCGGTGATGACGGAGATGTCGAAGGCGCGGACACCCGGGAAGACGAGGAGCGCGATGCGCTGCGGGCGAGGTGTGGGGGACGGCGACACGGGTGGCAGTAAATCATCGATCGCTGTCATTCACCCCTCTGGGAGACGGCCTCCGCCGGGGGCAGGATCGTGGGCATGGAGATCGCGGAGAACGCAGCGCTGGTGGTCATCGACGTGCAGAAGGGCTTCGAGGAGGAGTTCTGGGGAAAGCGGAACAACCCGGCCGCGGAGGGGAACATCGCGGCGCTGATCGACCTGTGGCAGGAGACGGGGCGCCCTGTCGCCTTCGTGCGGCACGACTCGCTGGAGGGTTCGCGTTCGCCGCTGCGGGCGGGGTACGTGGGGAACGAGTTCAAGGACTTCGTCGAGGAGCGGCGCGGGAAGGGCAGTGGTCCTGAGCTGCTCGTGACGAAGAGCGTGAACTCGGCCTTCTACGGTGAGCCGTCGCTGGACGGGTGGCTGACCGGCCTCGATGTGGCGCAGATCATGATCGTCGGGATCCAGACGAACATGTGCAACGAGACGACGGCCCGGATGGGCGGAAACCTCGGGTACGACGTGGTGTTCCCGCTGGACGCGATGCACACCTTCGACCTGGAGGGGCCGTTCGGGTGGTCGCGGAGCGCCGACGAGCTGTCCCAGGCGACGGCCGTGTCGCTGCACGGCGGCCGCTTCGCGAAGGTCGTGTCCACGGAGGACGTGGTCAAGGGGGCGTCCGCCGGGGTCCGGTGACCCCGGCGGGACATCCCTTGGGTCAGCTGTTGCCGGAGGCGAGTTCGCGGCTGCGGTCGCGGGCGGCTTCGAGGGCGGCGATGAGGGCGGCGCGGACGCCGTGGTTCTCCAGCTCGCGGATGGCGCTGATGGTGGTGCCGGCCGGGGAGGTCACGGCTTCGCGGAGCTTGACCGGGTGCTCGCCGCTGTCCCGCAGCATCACGGCGGCGCCGATGGCGGCCTGGACGATGAGGTCGTGGGCCTGGGCGCGGGGCAGGCCGAGGAGGATGCCGGCGTCGGTCATGGCCTCGACGAGGAAGTAGAAGTAGGCCGGGCCGGAGCCGGAGAGGGCGGTGGCGGCGTCCTGCTGGGACTCGGGGACGCGGAGGGTCTTGCCGACGCCGCCGAAGATCTCCTCGGTGTGGGCGAGGTGCCCGGGGGTGGCGTGGCTGCCGGCCGAGATCACGGACATGCCCTCGTCGACGAGGACGGGGGTGTTGGGCATGACGCGGACGACGGGGATGCCGGCGGTCAGGCGGTCCTCGATGAAGGAGGTGGGGATGCCGGCGGCGGCGCTGATGACCAGGCGGTCGGCGGTGACGTGGGGCGCGAGCTCGTCGAGGAGGCGGCCCATGTCCTGCGGCTTGACGGCCAGGATGAGGGTGTCGGCGCGCTTGGCGGCTTCGGCGTTGGTGACGGTCTCGACGCCGTAGCGGGTGCGGAGCTCTTCGGCGCGCTCGGCGCGGCGGGCGGTGACGAGGAGGTTCGCGGGGCGCCAGCCGGCGCGGATCATGCCGCTGAGGAGCGCTTCACCGATCTTGCCGGTGCCGAGGACTGCGACGGTCTGGGTCATGGCTCTGTTCACCTCGCCGGAGGGGGGTACGTGTCGTCATCCTCGCACCGGCGGGCCGGGCGGTGTGCGGGTGTCCGAGGGGCGGTCAGGCGGTGCGACGGCGGAGGGTGGCCGCGCCGAGGACGAGGACCAGGACGGCGCAGCCTGCGACGACGAGCAGGTCGCGGACGAAGTCGCCGGTGATGTCGGGGTGGCGGAGCACTTCGTTCATGCCGTCGACGGCATACGACATCGGCAGGACGTCGGAGACGGCTTCGAGGGCGGGGGCCATCCGGTCGCGCGGGGTGAAGAGGCCGCAGAGCAGGAGCTGCGGGAAGATCACCGCCGGCATGAACTGGACGGCCTGGAACTCGGACGCGGCGAACGCGGAGACGAAGAGGCCGAGGGCCGTGCCGAGGAGCGCGTCGAGCAGGGCGACCAGGAGCAGGAGCCACGGGGAGCCGATGACGTCGAGGCCGAGGAACCAGACGGCGAGACCGGTGGCCAGGGTGGACTGGACGACGGCGAGCAGTCCGAAGGCGAGGGCGTAGCCGCCGATGAGGTCGGCCTTGCCGAGGGGCATCGCGAGCAGGCGTTCCAGGGTGCCGGAGGTCCGTTCGCGGAGGGTCGCGATGGAGGTCACCAGGAACATCGTGATGAGCGGGAAGATGCCGAGGAGCGAGGCCCCGATGTTGTCGAAGGTGCCCGGGCTGCCGTCGAAGACGTACCGGAGCAGAAAGAGCATGACGCAGGGGACGAGGAGCAGCAGCGCGATCGAGCGCGGGTCGTGGCGCAGCTGACGCAGGACACGGGCGGCGGTGGCGAGGGTGCGTGCGGAGCTCATGACCGGGACTCCTCGTGGGCGGCTCGGGCGGCTGCGGCGTCGACCAGACGGAGGAAGGCTTCCTCGACGGTCGCGGTGTCGTTGCGTCGGCGGAGGTTCTCGGGGGTGTCGTCGGCGAGGATCTCGCCTTCGCGCATGAGGAGCAGCCGGTGGCAGCGCTCGGCCTCGTCCATGACATGGGAGGAGACGAGCAGCGTCGTTCCGCGGTCGGCGGCGATCCGATGGAAGAGGTTCCACAGGTCGCGGCGGAGGACCGGGTCGAGACCGACGGTGGGCTCGTCGAGGACCAGGAGCTCGGGTGTTCCGAGGAGGGCTACGGCGAGGGAGACCCGGCTGCGCTGCCCCCCGGAGAGCCGGCCGGCGAGGGAGTCGGCGTGGCTGGCGAGGTCGACGTCCGTGATCGCCCGGTCGACGAGAGCGCGGCGGTCGTGGCGGCGGGCGCGGCCGGGGAGCAGGACGGCGGCGAAGTAGTCGAGGTTCTGGCGGACGGTGAGGTCGTCGTAGACGGACGGGGCCTGGGTGACGTAGCCGATACGCGAGCGCAGTGCGGGGTCTCCGGCGGGCCGGCCCAGGACCTGCAAAGTGCCGTCGACCTTGGCCTGGGTGCCGACGATCGCGCGCATCAGGGTGGTCTTGCCGCAGCCGGAGGGGCCGAGGAGGCCGGTGATGCGGCCGGCCGGGACGGTGAAGTCGAGGCCGCGGAGGACGGTGCGGTTGCCGCGGAGGGTGGTGAGGTGGTGGGCGGTGATGGCCGGGGGTGTGGGGGTGGTCGGTGTGGGGTCGGCGGGTGTGGGGTCGGCGGACTCACCCGCCGGGTAATTCATCATGCGATGAATAGTGCGCCTGGGGGTGCGGGGCGTCAAGGACGTGGACGGGGCCTGTGGCGGTGGGGCCTGGGGCCGTGCGGGCCGGTGGGCACAACGTTGCGGCGGGGGGTTCGGCTGTGGGGCGTTGCCCACGACCGCTGGGGCGGGGCCCGGGGGGGGCCGTGCGGGCCGGTGGGTGGGTTGTGCCCACCCGTTCCGCCCTTGCGGAACAGATGCCCACAACGTGGGCTGGACGGCTGGGCTTGTCTGCGGCAGCGGGGTGGGGGGCTGTGGTGGGGGGTTACTTGCGTTTGGGGTTTTTGCGGGGGGAGGTGCGGCGCTTGGTGTGGCGGGTGAGGGCGGCTTCGTACTCGGTGCGGTGGAGTTGTTCGCCGGGGGCCTCGGTGAGGCAGCGGACGGCGTAGGCGAGGAGGGAGCCGATGAAGCCGATCGCCTTGAGGCTGCGCAGGGATTCCTCGCGGGCCGGGTCGGTGGGCCGGTGGCCGAAGCCTTCCCAGGTCTTGCGGAAGGCGATGGCGCTGCAGACCGCGAACATGATGACGACGAGCGTGTTGACGATGCCGCCGACGTCGGCGATCTGCAGGCCCTCGTACGCGAAGCGCAGCACGAGGCAGGCCGCAACGGCGGCGGCGAGCGCGCCGGCGGCCAGGCCGGCGCGGCGCAGGGCGTAGCCGCCGGTGTGGTCGAGCCAGGTGGTGCCGAAGAAGCGGATCTCCTCCGGCTGCGGCCCGGTGGGCGCGCCGCCGGAGGGGCTACCGGTCGTGCGGGGGGTCTGCTTGTCGTCGCTCACGGGGTCGATTATCCCCGGGGTGGCGACGGAGGGGTTCAGGAGCAGCGCGGCGCGACGAGGCCGTCGCTGCCCGTGTGCACGTACGCGTCGGAGACGTACTCGCCCGGCGCGATGCTGTCCCAGATGTTGGTGGTGCCGTACGGGCCGCTGATCCACTCGCCGTACTTCTGGCAGTGGATCGCCACGGTGGCGCCCAGGGGCAGGGACCGCACGATCGGGTACTTGGTGCTCGGGCCCGAGCGCACGTTGACCCGGTAGCCCGGGGCGACCTCGTAGAGGTGGGCCGCGGCGGCCATCGCCGTCAGGCTCTCCCCCACGGCCGGTTCTCGCACGCCTTCGCCCCCCGCGGCCTTCTTCGCCGTGGTCTTCTCGTCGTCCGTGTGTCTGGCGTCCATGGTGTCCTCCCCCGTTGGCGCAAAAGCGCTCCGCCGAGTTTCACTCTCCGCGACGCGCAGGCTAGCAAGCCCCACCGACTTCGGGGGCGCCATGGACTAGGCTCCGTCGAGTTCGCGCGGGTGCGCGCGGGTGACGGGGAATCACACGGGGGTGGGCGATGCCACCGTTGCGCAGTACCGGTTCCGACCGGGAAGCGGAGGGGCCCGAGTACGCGGGCGACTACCGTCTCCAGGCGTGTCTGGGAGCCGGCGGCATGGGTGTGGTGCACCTCGCCGCCTCGGCTTCGGGGCTGCGGCTCGCGGTCAAGGTCGTGCACGGACGGTATGCGGAGGACCCAGAGTTCAGGGCACGTTTCCGCCAGGAGGTCGCGGCCGCCCGCCGGGTCAGCGGGGCCTTCACCGCGCCGGTCGTGGACGCCGACCCCGATGCCGTGCGCCCTTGGATGGCCACCCTCTACGTCCCCGGCCCGACCCTCGCCGACCAGGTGAAGCGGAACGGTCCGCTGGCCCCGGCCGAACTGCGGCGGCTCACCGCCGGGCTCGCCGAGGCACTGCGCGACATCCACCGCGCCGGGGTCGTCCACCGGGATCTCAAGCCCAGCAACGTCCTGCTCACCGACACCGGCCCCAAGGTCATCGACTTCGGGATCTCCCGGCCCGTCGACAGCGACCTGCACACCGAGACGGGCAAGCTCATCGGCTCGCCGCCGTTCATGGCGCCCGAGCAGTTCCAGCGTCCGCGCGAGGTCGGGCCGGCGGCGGACGTCTTCGCGCTCGGCTCGGTGCTGGTGCACGCGGCGACCGGCCACGGCCCGTTCGACTCCGACAGCCCGTACATCGTGGCGTACCAGGTCGTCCACGACGAGCCGGACCTGACGGGCGTGCCGGCGGAGCTGGCGCCGCTCGTGGCACGCTGCCTCGCCAAGGAGCCCGCCGAGCGGCCGACCCCGGCCCAGATCATGTCGGCGCTGCTGCCACCCTCGTACGCGGCGGAGGCGTTCATACCCGCGCAGCGCCGGCGGCCCGCTCTCCCGGACGGCGACACCGGCCCCGCGCCCGCGTGGGACGCGGACACGCCGGTACGGGTCGACGCGCCGGCCCCGCGCCGCCGGCGCCCGCGCCTGGGCGGACGGATCCGTCCGCGTCCGACGGCCGCCGTCGCCGCGGTGCTCGCCCTGGCCGGCGCCGGTCTGTACGCGGCGCTGAGCGCCCCGGCGGGCGGTGCGCCCGAGGCCCCGGCCCACCCGGACGAGGTGGCGACCGTCTTCGCCGGCTGGTCGACCGGGCTGCAGGACAAGGGCCCCACCGCCGCGCCCGCCTGTACGCACGGCGGCGGCGCGCTGTACTGCTCGGCCCGCGGTGTCGGGCTCACCCGGCTCGACCCGGTGACGGGCCGTGTCCTGTGGTCGCTGTCCACCCCCGTCGAGGCGGAGGCGCCGACCGCCCCCCTCCTCCTCGCGGACGGTCTGGTCGGGGCGGCCGCTCCGACGGGTCCGCTGCGGGCGTTCGGTGCGGGGGACGGCGCCGCGGGCTGGAGCGCCGGGGGGACGCTGCCCGAGGTGTACCGGCCGGCGGGCTCGGCCGTCGTCCTGACCGACGGGCAGGGCGGGATCCGGGCGGTCGACAGCCGGACCGGGAAGGAGCTGTGGCGGCACGGCCTGGACGGTTTCACGCTGCCGCTGCCGGGGTCGTACGACGGTCCGACGGGGCTGCTGACGGTGTCCGAGACCTCGTACGACGGCACGCGCACGCGTGTGGGCGCGGTCGACCCCCGGAACGGCAGGACGGTCTGGCGGCGGGACCTGGACGGCGATCTCGCCCCGGTGGGCCGCACCGGTGACGGGACGCTGGTCCTCGCCGACCACTACGACACCTCGTGGGTCGACGGTCTCGTGCTGGTGGGCGACGGCGCCGACGGCGGTGCCGTACGACGCGTGGAGCTGCCCCACCGGCTCGACCTCCGCGGCATCGCCGTGCGCGGGTCGGTGGTCCATCTCCTCGAAGCGGACGGGCATCTCACCGCCTTCGACACCGCGGCGCCCAAGGGCCGGGTGCTGTGGGAGCTGGAGACGGCCGCGGGGAACGTCTCGAAGCCGGTCCTCGGCCCCGGCGACCGGCTCTACTTCTCCGTCCAGGACGGGCGGCTGCTCGCCGTCGACACCGCGCGCGGGGCGCTGATCGGCCAGACCCGGCCGCGGCTGCGGAACGGCCGGCTCGGGTACGCGCCGCTGGTCCCCGAGCCCGTGGTGGCCGGGGACCGGGTGTTCGGTACGGCGCCGGACGGCTCGGTCTTCGCGGTGGACGCGCGCGATCCGGCGGCCTGGTGAGCGTCCGCGCCACCGGGAGCGGGCGGGTACGACGGAGGGGAGCGGGCACAAGGCCCGCTCCCCTCCGTCGTGGTGCCGCCGGGCTCAGCCCAGCTTCGACACGTCCCTGACCGCGCCCTTGTCGGCGCTGGTCGCCATCGCCGCGTAGGCGCGCAGCGCCGCCGACACCTTGCGCTGGCGGCTCTTCGGCGCGTAGACGCCGTTCAGCGCCTCCCGGCGGGCGTCGAGGGTGGCCTCGTCGACGAGGAGCTCGATGGAGCGGTTCGGGATGTCGATACGGATCCGGTCGCCGTCCTCGACGAGGGCGATGGTGCCGCCCGAGGCGGCCTCCGGGGAGGCGTGGCCGATGGACAGGCCCGAGGTGCCGCCGGAGAACCGGCCGTCGGTGACCAGCGCGCAGGTCTTGCCCAGGCCCCGGCCCTTGAGGAAGGACGTCGGGTAGAGCATCTCCTGCATGCCGGGGCCGCCGCGCGGGCCCTCGTACCGGATGACGACGACGTCGCCGTCGGTGACCTGCTTGTTGAGGATCTTCTCGACGGCCTCGTCCTGCGACTCGCAGACGACCGCGGGGCCCTCGAAGGTCCAGATCGACTCGTCGACGCCGGCCGTCTTCACGACGCAGCCGTCGGCGGCGAGGTTGCCGTGCAGGACCGCGAGGCCGCCGTCCTTGGAGTACGCGTGGGCCGCGTCGCGGATGCAGCCGCCGGCCGCGTCCACGTCCAGCGTCTCCCAGCGCTCGGACTGGGAGAAGGCGGTCGCCGAGCGCACGCAGCCGGGGGCCGCGTGGAACAGCTCGACGGCCTCGTCCGTCGGGGAGCCGCCGCGGACGTCCCAGGCGTCCAGCCACTCCTTGATGGAGCGGGAGTGGACGGAGTGGACGTCCTCGTCGAGGAGGCCGGCGCGGTAGAGCTCGCCGAGGAGGGCCGGGATGCCGCCCGCCCGGTGCACGTCCTCCATGTAGTACGTGCGGTCCTTGGCGACGTTCGGGGCGACCTTGGCCAGGCAGGGCACCCGGCGCGAGACCTCGTCCATGTCGGGCAGGCCGTAGTCGAGCTCGGCCTCCTGGGCGGCGGCCAGCAGGTGCAGGATCGTGTTGGTCGAGCCGCCCATGGCGATGTCGAGGGCCATGGCGTTCTCGAAGGCGCCGCGGGTCGCGATCGAGCGCGGCAGGACGGAGGCGTCGTCCTCGTCGTAGTACCGGCGGGTGATGTCGACGACCGTGCGGGCCGCGTTCTCGTACAGCGCCTTGCGGCCGGTGTGGGTGGCGAGCAGCGAGCCGTTGCCGGGGAGGGAGAGGCCGATCGCCTCGGTCAGGCAGTTCATCGAGTTGGCGGTGAACATGCCGGAACAGGACCCGCAGGTCGGGCAGGCGTTCTCCTCGATCCGGAGGATGTCCTCGTCCGAGATCTTGGGGTTCACGGCGTCGGACATCGCGTCGACCAGGTCGAGGGTGCGGACCGTGCCATCGACGAGCGTCGCGCGGCCGGCCTCCATCGGACCGCCGGAGACGAAGACCGTCGGGATGTTGAGGCGCAGGGCGGCCATCAGCATGCCGGGGGTGATCTTGTCGCAGTTGGAGATGCAGATCAGGGCGTCGGCGCAGTGCGCCTCGACCATGTACTCCACGCTGTCGGCGATCAGGTCGCGGGAGGGCAGCGAGTACAGCATGCCGCCGTGGCCCATCGCGATGCCGTCGTCGACGGCGATCGTGTTGAACTCGCGGGCGATGCCGCCGGCGGCCGTGATGGCGTCGGAGACGATCCGGCCGACGGGCTGGAGGTGGGTGTGGCCGGGGACGAACTCCGTGAAGGAGTTGGCCACGGCGATGATCGGCTTGCGACCGATGTCCGCGCCCGGTACACCGGAGGCGCGCATAAGGGCGCGTGCGCCCGCCATGTTGCGGCCGTGGGTGACTGTGCGGGACCTCAGCTCGGGCATCGTCGCTCGCTCCTCGTGATGGGTGTGCTTGCATTCGAGCGTACGCCGACGCTCCAAGATCTGGACAGGGTGTCCGGGATGCGGGACGCCTGTTCAGGTTTCGGTCAGGTACCGCTGGAGCGTCGGGGCCACCTGGGCCACGATCTCCTCCGGGTCGGCGGAGGCCAGCGGCTCGACCTGGATCACGTACCGCATGATCACGATCCCGATCATCTGGGAGGCCGCCAGCTCGGCCCGGAGCGCCGGGTCCGGCACGTCCAGCTCGGCCGCGATGCGCTCCAGGAGCCGGCGGAGCACGAAGTTGCGGAGCACCTTGGCCGCCGCCTCGTGGGTCAGCGCGGAACGGACCGTCGCGAGGAGCGGGGCGCGGCTGACCGGGTTCTCCCAGACGCCGATGAAGAACCGCGCGAGCCGCTCGCCGAGGGCGTCGCGCGGGCCTCCGACGATCGCCGGGACGGCGGCCGCGGGCTCGAAGGACACCTCGATCGCGGCGGCGAAGACCTCGTCCTTGGTGCCGAAGTAGTGGTGCACGAGCGCCGGGTCCACCCCGGCCGCCCGCGCGATGCCGCGCACCGACGCCTTGTCGTAACCCCGCTCCGCGAACTCGGCGCGGGCCGCGTCCAGGATGCGTTCGCGCGCGCCCGGCCCGCTCTCCTCCTCGGTACGGGAGGGGCGGCCGCGCCGGCGCGGAGCCGGTCCGGTCACGGTCGCGGCACCCGGGAGGGGTGGGCGGCGGAGGCGAGGTGGAGCCGGGTGAAGGCCAGGGCCTCCGCGAGATCGGCCTCGCGTTCGGCGGCTGACATCGCGCGGCGGGTGTTGACCTCGATGACGACGTGGCCGTCGAAGCCGGTGAGCGCGAGCCGCTCCAGGAGCTCGGCGCAGGGCTGTGTGCCGCGCCCCGGGACCAGGTGCTCGTCCTTCGCGGACCCCTTGCCGTCGGCGAGGTGGACGTGGCCGAGCCGGTCGCCCATGCGGTCGATCATCGCGAGGGCGTCGGTGCGGGCGGTCGCGGTGTGCGAGAGGTCGACGGTGAAGTGCCGGTAGTCGTCCTTGGTGACGTCCCACTCGGGGGCGTACGCGAGCATCTCGCGGTCCTTGTACCGCCACGGGTACATGTTCTCGACGGCGAACCGCACGTCGGTCTCGTCGGCCATCCGCCAGATGCCGGTGACGAAGTCCTTGGCGTACTGCCGCTGCCAGCGGAACGGGGGGTGCACGACGACCGTGGACGCGCCGAGCCGCTCGGCGGCCGCCCGCGCGCGCTGGAGCTTGACCCACGGGTCGGTGGACCAGACGCGCTGGGTGATGAGGAGGCAGGGGGCGTGCACGGCCAGGATCGGGACCTGGTGGTAGTCGGAGAGGCGGCGCAGCGCCTCGACGTCCTGGCTGACCGGGTCGGTCCACACCATGACCTCGACACCGTCGTACCCGAGGCGCGCGGCGATCTCGAAGGCCGTCGCCGTCGACTCCGGATAGACCGAGGCCGTCGACAGGGCGACCTTCGCATCCGGGATGCGCACCACTGGTTCTGCCACGGAGACAGGGTACGGGGCGGGCCGGGGGGCCGGAGGGTGGTTCCGGTCACGCCCGGCGCGGCACCCTCGCGCGTGTACGTCCCTCCCGGCGCTGCCCCTCGCCCCGCGTACGTCCAGTCCCTCCCGGCGCGGCACCCTCGCGCGTACGGGTCACGGCCCGGCGCCGCCCGCGCGCCCGCGTGCGGTCTCGGGCGGCGGGCTCGCGGCGGGGTCAACGCTCCGGGAGGTGGTCCAGGCGGCGCAGGATGACGCCCTCGCGCAGGGCCCAGGGGCAGATCTCCAGTTCGTCGACCCCGAGCAGGTCCATCGCGCCCTCCGCGACCAGGGCGCCCGCCAGGAGCTGGTTCGCGCGGCCCTCGGAGACACCCGGCAGGGCCGCGCGCTCGGGGGTCGTCATCCCGGCGAGGCGCGGGACCCACTCCTCCAGGGACTTGCGGGACAGGTTCCGCTGGACGTAGAGGCCCTCGCCCGAGCCGGGCGCGCCGGCGATCCTCGCCAGCTGCTTGAAGGTCTTGGAGGTGGCCACGACGTGGTCGGGGCGGCCCGAGCGGCTGAACTCGCCGACCGTACGGGCGATCTGGGCGCGCACATGGCGGCGGAGCGCCTTCACGTCGGCGGAGTCGGCCGGGTCGCCGGGCAGCCAGCCGGCGGTCAGCCGGCCCGCGCCGAGCGGCAGGGAGACCGCCGTGTCGGGGTCCTCGTCGATGCCGTAGGCGACTTCGAGGGAGCCGCCGCCGATGTCGAGGAGCAGGAGCTTGCCGGCCGACCAGCCGAACCAGCGGCGGGCGGCGAGGAAGGTGAGCCGGGCCTCCTCCTCGCCGGTGAGGACCTGGAGGTCGACGCCTGTCTCGTCCTTGACCCGGGCCAGTACGGCGTCGGCGTTCGTGGCCTCGCGCACGGCGGAGGTGGCGAACGGCAGCACCTCCTCGCAGCCCTTGTCCTCGGCGGCCAGGAGCGCGTCCCGGACGGTCGCGATGAGCCGCTCGACGCCGTCGGGCGCGATCGCCCCCCGCGCGTCGAGGAGTTCGGCGAGCCGGAGCTCCGCCTTGTGGGAGTGCGCGGGCAGGGGGCGGGCGCCGGGGTGGGCATCCACCACCAGGAGGTGCACTGTGTTCGAACCGACGTCGAGGACTCCGAGTCTCATGGGCGGAACGCTACTGCTCCCGCCCGCATACGCTTGGTGTTGTGCCAAAGACGAAGAAGGCGAAGCCGGACAAAGACCGTGGCGGCGACGGCGGCGTGAAGGCGGCCAGGACCGCGCACGCGGCGAAGGCCGTGAAGGCGGTCAAGGTCGGGAAGCAGAAGCGGGGCAAGACGGAGGAGCCGGACGAGAAGGGGCTGGACTTCGCGCGCGCGTGGGTCGAGTTTCCCGATCCGGCCGACGAGGAGCAGGTCTTCCGCTGCGACCTGACGTGGCTGACCTCCCGCTGGACCTGCATCTTCGGCAACGGCTGCCAGGGCATCCAGGAGGGGCGCGCCGACGACGGCTGCTGCACGCTGGGCGCGCACTTCTCCGACGAGGACGACGAGAAGCGGGTCGCGGAGCACGTGGCCCGGCTCACACCGGAGCTGTGGCAGTTCCACGACGTCGGCAGCGGGTCGGGCTGGGTGCAGCTCGACGAGGACGGCGACCGGCAGACCCGCCGCTGGGAGGGGTCCTGCATCTTCCAGAACCGGCCCGGCTTCGCCGGCGGCGCGGGGTGCTCGCTGCACATCCTGGCGATGAAGGAGGGCCGGGAGCCGCTGGAGACGAAGCCGGACGTGTGCTGGCAGCTGCCGGTGCGGCGGACGTACGACTGGATCGACCGGCCCGACGACAGCCGGGTGCTCCAGGTGTCGATCGGCGAGTACGACCGGCGCGGCTGGGGGCCCGGCGGCCACGACCTGCACTGGTACTGCACGACGGCGACCTCGGCCCATGTGGGCGGTGAGCCGGTCTACGTCTCGTACCGGCCCGAGCTCGTCGAGATGATGGGCCAGGAGGCGTACGAGGACCTGGCCCGCCTGTGCGAGGCCCGGCTCGCCTCGCAGCTGCCGATGGTCGCCCCGCACCCGGCGGACCCGGTCGGTTAGTCGGCCGGGCCGCCTGGGACGGCCGTGGTCGTTCGGTGCGGACCGGTCGTTTGATGCGGCCCGGTCGTTCGGTGCGGCCCGGTCGTTCGGGCGCACGCGCATCCGGCGGGCCCGGTCGGTCAGGAGGAGGGCTCCGTCGTCTGCGGGGGTGTGCCCGGGTCCGAGGTCGTGGGCGGGGGTTCCTCGGTCGTCGGCGGCGGGGCCGTCGGTTCCGTGGTGGGCTCCGTCGTCGGCGGGGTCGTGGGCTCGGTCGTCGGCGGGGTGGTCGGCTCCGTGGTCGGCGGGGACGTGGGCGGGGTGGTCGGCTCGGTCGTCGGCGGGGACGTCGGCGGCGTGGTCGGCTCCGTCGTCGTGACCGGCGGGGGCGTGATCACCCGGTCGTCCGTGGGCGGCGGCGGGCGGTAGCCGTCGATCCTGACCACCGCGCCCGAGGGGTTCACGCCGATCCGCGCGCTCCAGGCGCCCGTGGGCTCGCGGCCGTGGTCGACGCGGACGGTGATCGTGACCGTCTCCCCGGGACGGAGCGTGCCCGAGGCCCGGGTCACGTACAGCCAGGGCGCGTCCGTCCACAGCGACCAGTCGACGGGGGAGCCGCCGGAGGCGCTGAGCGTGAGCAGGGTCAGGTCGCCGTGCCCGCGCGCGGTGACCGTGATCCAGCCGGCGGCGGGCTCGCCGGGGCGGGAGGGTTCGGTGGGGCCGCCGGGGCTGACGACCTCGACGGAGACGTCGGGGGCGCGGCTGCCCCGGGTGAAGCGGGGTTCGGGGGTGGTGCGGGCGTTGCCCGCGTTCTCGTAGTGGTCGTAGGGGCGGCCGTCCGGGTCCACCGGTTCGTCCGCCTCGCGCGCGCTGACGCGGGCGCCGTTCCGGCCGCTCGCGTCCGCGACCGGGGTGTCCCGGTAGGAGGTCCACAGGGCGAGGACGGGGGCGGCGACGACGGCCGCGACGACGGTGGTCGTCACCGCGCGGGCCCGCATGCGGTCGCGGCGGGCCACATGGTCCTTGGGGTCCATGGGGAACCCGGTGGGGGCGAAGCGCGGGGCGCCGGCACGCGCGCGCGGGACGTGCAGCATCGCCATGTACGCGGCGGCCCGGGGCGCCTCGACGAGCGGCAGCCGCTCCGGGGACAGCGCGGCGCCGCCCGGCCAGGGGCCGCCGGCGCCCGCCCGCTCGGCCACGCGCCGGCAGCGGGGGCAGTCGTCGACGTGCCGGACGAGTTCGGCCCGCAGGGCGGCGGAGAGGAGCACCCGCTGGTCGCCGGTGAGCCGGGCGACGGTGGGACAGCCGCCGGTCTCGACGACGGCGAGGGCGGCGCGGGTCCGCTCGACCTCGCAGCCCGCGGTGGCGAGGAGGTCGCGGGCGGCGAGCGGGTCGAGGGAGAGCACGGCGGCGACCTGGCGACGGCTGAGGCCGTGCCGTACGGCGAGTTCCAGGGCCTCGCGCTGCTCGGGTGTGGTGCCGGCCGCCTCGGGCCAGGCGAGTGCGGCGAGTTCGGCGCGGCGCCGGTCGGCGGTCTCCTCGGAGACCCGGGGCGGTTCGGGCGCGGTGACGGCGGGGCGGCCGGTGTGGGCGCCCTGGCGCTTGCGGCGCTGCTCGCCGAGGCTGCGGAGGCAGGCCCAGCGGGCGAGGGCGTACAGCCAGGCCGTGCGGCCGTCCTCGTCGGAGGGGCAGCGGCCGTGGTGGCGCTCGGCGACGGCGAGGACGTCGCCGAGGACGGCGGTCGCCGTGTCGTGGTCGCAGAGCACGGAGAGGCAGTACGTGAAGAGGCCGTCGAGGGCGGCCTCGTAGCGGGCGGGGGGCCGCCGGCCGAGCGACCGCGGACCCTGGTCCGCGGCGCGGTGCGCCCGGTGGGCGCCGGTGGTGCCTGTGGAGGAATCCAGCCTGCTGCTCGTCACTGGGCGACCGTAGGCAAGGCACGGGGCACTCTTCGTACCGGTTGAGCCATTCTCATGCTTACGGGTGAAGCTATCGCTCGAAAGGGGACAGGAACTGGGCGTTCCGGTGCCGCGGCCGTCCCCCTGTGGAGGACCGCGGCCGGTTGTCGGTGCGGGCGGATACGGTGTGCGACATGGCTGCCCGTACGAAATCCGCCAAGGACAGGCCGTCCTACCGCTGCACCGAGTGCGGCTGGCAGACGGCCAAGTGGCTCGGCCGCTGCCCCGAATGCCAGGCATGGGGGACGGTCGAGGAGTACGGCGCGCCCGCCGTCCGGACGACCGCGGCCGGCCGCGTCTCCACCGCCGCCGTTCCCATCGGCCAGGTCGACGGCCGGCAGGCGACCGCCCGCTCGACCGGCGTCGACGAGCTGGACCGGGTCCTCGGCGGGGGGCTCGTGCCCGGCGCCGTCGTGCTGCTCGCGGGCGAGCCGGGCGTGGGCAAGTCCACCCTCCTGCTCGACGTCGCGGCCAAGGCGGCGAGCGACGAGCACCGCACGCTGTACGTCACGGGCGAGGAGTCCGCGAGCCAGGTCCGGCTGCGCGCCGACCGGATCAACGCGCTCAGCGACCATCTGTACCTGGCGGCCGAGACCGACCTGTCGGCCGTCCTCGGGCACCTGGACGCCGTGAAGCCCTCACTGCTGATCATGGACTCGGTGCAGACCGTCGCCTCCCCCGAGATCGACGGCGCGCCCGGCGGCATGGCCCAGGTCCGCGAGGTCGCCGGGGCGCTCATCCGGGCCTCCAAGGAGCGCGGCATGTCCACGCTCCTCGTCGGCCACGTCACCAAGGACGGGGCCATCGCGGGACCGCGCCTCCTGGAGCACCTGGTCGACGTCGTCCTGAGCTTCGAGGGCGACCGGCACGCGCGGCTGCGTCTGGTCCGGGGCGTGAAGAACCGGTACGGCGCGACCGACGAGGTCGGCTGCTTCGAACTGCACGACGAGGGCATCACGGGCCTGGCCGACCCCTCCGGGCTCTTCCTGACCCGACGTGACGTGGCCGTGCCCGGCACCTGCCTGACGGTGACCTTGGAGGGCCGACGGCCGCTCGTCGCCGAGGTCCAGTCGCTGACCGTGGACTCCCAGATCCCCTCCCCGCGCCGGACCGTCTCCGGTCTGGAGACCTCCCGGGTCTCGATGATGCTGGCGGTCCTGGAGCAGCGCGGCCGGATCAGCGCGCTGGGCAAGCGGGACATCTACAGCGCGACCGTGGGCGGTGTGCGGCTCACCGAGCCCGCCGCCGACCTGGCGATCGCCCTCGCGCTCGCCTCCGCGGAGAGCGACACGCCGCTGCCGAAGAACCTGGTGGCGATCGGCGAGGTGGGGCTCGCGGGCGAGGTGCGGCGGGTGACGGGCGTGCAGCGCCGTCTCGCCGAGGCGCACCGGCTGGGCTTCACCCACGCGCTGGTCCCCACGGACCCGGGCAAGGTGCCGCCGGGCATGAAGGTGACCGAGGTCGCGGACATGGGCGACGCCCTGCGGGTGCTGCCGCGCAGCCGCCGCGCGAAGGCGCCGGAGGGTGCCGAGGGTTAGCCGCCGGTCAGGGTGGGGACGCCTTTCGGACCACCCCGGATCGGTCGTGGGCGGAGGGCGGCGGGGTGGTGTCGCTAGACTTTGCCCTGGTCTCGCCCATCCGTACGAGCCGGAGGAGTGCAGTGGCAGCCAAGGACGGGGCATCAGCCCTTGGAAAGTCCGGCGCGGGCTCCGGCAACGAAGCGCTCATGCGCGCCGCCCTGAGCGCGGTCGCGCCGGGCACCGCGCTGCGCGACGGCCTGGAGCGGATCCTCCGGGGCAACACGGGCGGTCTCATCGTGCTCGGCCTGGACAAGACGGTCGATTCGATGTGCACCGGCGGTTTCGTGCTGGACGTCGAGTTCGCCGCCACGCGCCTGCGTGAGCTGTGCAAGCTCGACGGCGCGCTCGTCCTCGACAAGGACATCACCAAGATCCACCGGGCGGGTGTGCAGCTGGTCCCGGACGCCTCCATCCCGACCGAGGAGACCGGTACCCGCCACCGCACGGCGGACCGGGTCTCCAAGCAGTGCAACTTCCCGGTCGTCTCCGTCTCGCAGTCGATGCGGCTGATCGCGCTGTACGTGAACGGGGAGCGCCGGGTCCTGGAGGAGTCGGGCACGATCCTGTCCCGCGCCAACCAGGCGCTGGCGACCCTGGAGCGGTACAAGCTCCGCCTCGACGAGGTGGCCGGCACGCTCTCCGCGCTGGAGATCGAGGACCTGGTCACGGTCCGGGACGTCACCGCCGTCGCCCAGCGTCTGGAGATGGTCCGCCGGATCGCCACCGAGATCGCCGAGTACGTGGTCGAGCTCGGCACCGACGGACGGCTGCTGTCGCTCCAGCTGGACGAGCTGATCGCGGGCGTGGAGCCGGAGCGGGAGCTGGTGATCCGGGACTACGTGCCGGAGCCGACCGCCAAGCGCGCGCGGACGGTCGCCGAGGCGCTGACCGAGCTGGACGCGCTCACCCACACCGAGCTGCTCGAACTTCCGGTGGTGGCCAGGGCACTGGGGTACAGCGGTTCGCCGGAGACCCTCGACTCGGCCGTGTCGCCGCGGGGCTACCGGCTCCTCGCGAAGGTGCCGCGGCTGCCGGGCGCGATCATCGAGCGGCTCGTGGAGCACTTCGGCGGGCTGCAGAAGCTCCTCGCGGCGAGTGTGGACGACCTCCAGACCGTCGACGGTGTCGGCGAGGCCCGCGCCCGCAGTGTGCGCGAGGGCCTGTCGCGGCTCGCGGAGTCCTCGATCCTGGAGCGGTACGTCTGACCCGGCGGCGCCCCCCGGGCGCCGCACGCAGGGCGGTCAGTCCTTCGTCAGCCTGAACGAGGCCGGCAGCACCTTGGCGCCCGCCATGGTGGCCTCCACCAGGTAGGTGCCGGGGCCGGCCTGGCCCGCCGGGGCGGTGGCGCACTGCGGGGCGCTGCGTCCGCGGTCCCACTCCACGGTGTGGGTGACGGTGGCGTGGGCGGGGACGCGGAGCAGGATCGGGTTGCCGGGGCGCGGGCAGTCGGCGGAGGACCAGACCTCGTCGTCCCGGTCGTCGCTGATCGTCAGGACCGCGGCGCGGGGGCCGAAGTCGGCCTTGCATGCGGTGCCCGAGGTGTTCTTGGCGACGAGGTGGAAGCGGGGCTTCTCCCCCGCGTCGTAGGAGACCTTGGTGGTGCGGAGCGTCAACTGGAGTGCCGCGGAGGGGCAGTTCGGGAGCGGGGAGTTCGCCGGGACCTGCTGGCCCGCGCCGGTGCCCGCGCCTCCGTCGCCGCCGGCGCCGTCGGTGTCGCCGTTCTTGCCGCCGCTCTCGGCGCCGGGGTCCGTGCCGTTGCCCGTGCCGGCGTCCCCGCCCGTACCGTTGCCCGAACCGTTGCCCGTGCCGGCGTCGCCGGAGTCACCCGAGCCGCCGGAGTCGTCCGACTCGTCGCGTCCGCCCGGCTGTTGGCTGATCGCGGGGCCGCTGCCGGAGGGCCCGGGGGTGATGGAGGGCGGGGTGGGCGACGAGCCGTTGGCGGCGTCGTTCGTCTTCTTCCCGTCCCCGTCGCCGGAGGTGACGGCCCAGGCGGCGAGCAGGGCCAGAAGCGCCACCAGGCATACCGCCACCGCCCTTCGCCGCCAGTAGATGGTGGAGGGAAGCGGCCCGACCGGATTGCGCAAAGATCCCACGACCCGAACCTTACGAGAGATCCGGGCCAACTCCCGCCCCACCCGCCGCCCGAGACGGCAAGTTTTGCCGATGATCACATCCGTCGGTTCCGGGAACTTTTCCTCGGACCCCGCTGTAAATCGGCGGGAACCGGCGCGAATCGCGAGCCCCTACTTTCGTCGGGGGTCGCTCTGGCCGTTGGCCCGGGGCGGCGGAGCCGGAATTCCGGTTAGCGTCGTCCACCATGAACACCCTCCTCGACCTCTCCGACCGTCTGTATCTCGACGTCGCCGACTTCGCCCACTCCACCCCCCACTGGTTCCAGTGGCTCGCCGAGGTCTGGACCGAGGCCGGACTGCTGCTCTTCGGCGTGCTGTTCCTGGCCGGCTGGTGGCGTTCGCGCGAGGGATCGAGCCGGGTGATGGCGCTCGCGCTGCTCGCCCCGCTCGCCACCGCCTTCGGATACGTGGCGAGCGAGGCGTTCAAGTCGCTGGTCGACGAGGAACGTCCCTGCCGCGCGGTCGCCGGGGCGCCCGCCTCGCTCGTCGCCTGCCCGCCGCACGGCGACTGGTCCTTCCCCAGCAACCACTCGGCCATCGCCGGCGCCGCCGCGATCGCGCTCGCCCTGTCCTGGCGCGGGATCGTCTGGCTGACCGTGCCGATGGCGCTGCTCATGGCGTTCTCCCGGGTCTTCGTCGGCGTCCACTACCCGCACGACGTGACCGTCGGTCTGCTCGTCGGCGCCCTGGTCGCCTTCGTCGTGATGCGGGCGGCCGAGCGGCCCGTACGGTCCCTGGTGGAGACGGCCAGGTCGAGCGGGAACGCGGCCATGGTGTGGTGCGCGGGGCGCGGACAGGCGGCGCACGCCGCCGGGCACGCTCCCGCGCACTCCGAGCGGCCCCCGCGCGCACGCCACGGCGCGTACTGATCCCGCCGCGGACGTGCCAGGATCGGGGGTGCCATGACTTCCATCGACACTCCCCCCGCGTCCGAGAGCTCCGTGTCCCCGGCATTCCCCGCCGAGCTGCACGGGCCCGTCCTCGCCTGGTTCGACCGGCACGCCCGCGACCTGCCCTGGCGCCGCCCCGAGGCCGGCGCCTGGGGGGTCATGGTCAGCGAGTTCATGCTCCAGCAGACCCCGGTCGTCCGGGTGCTCCCGGTGTACGAGCAGTGGCTCGCGCGCTGGCCGCGCCCGGCCGACCTGGCCGCCGAGGCCCCCGGCGAGGCGGTCCGCGCCTGGGGGCGGCTCGGCTATCCGCGCCGGGCGTTGCGGCTGCACGCGGCGGCCGTGGCCATAACGGAACGACACCGCGGCGACGTCCCCAGCGACCACGGACAGCTGCTCGCGCTGCCCGGCATCGGCGAGTACACGGCGGCGGCGGTGGCCTCCTTCGCGTACGGGCAGCGGCACGCGGTCCTGGACACCAACGTGCGCCGGGTCTTCGCCCGGGCGGCGACCGGCGTCCAGTACCCGCCGAACGCGACCACGGCCGCCGAGCGGCGGCTCGCCCGCGCCCTGCTGCCCGAGGACGAGGGGACGGCCTCCCGCTGGGCCGCCGCCTCGATGGAGCTGGGCGCGCTGGTGTGCACGGCGAAGAACGAGGACTGCGGGCGCTGCCCGATCGCCGCACGCTGCGCCTGGCGGCTGGCCGGCAAGCCCGCGCACGACGGTCCGCCGCGGCGCGGCCAGACGTACGCCGGCACCGACCGGCAGGTGCGGGGCCGGCTGCTCGCCGTGCTGCGCGAGTCGACGGACCCGGTGGGGCAGGCGGCCCTGGACGCGGTCTGGGACGAGCCGGTGCAGCGGGCCAGGGCCCTGGACGGCCTGGTCGCGGACGGTCTCGTCGAACCGTTGGAGGGCGGGCGCTACCGCCTCCCGCTCTCCTGAGACCGCCGCCGTTCCCTCGTGGGGACGCTCCCACACCTGCTCCGCCCCCGCTGTTACACAACCGATGGGTGGCCGTGCGTCCACCGACGGCTGCCCCGCACAGCTCCGTGACAACCGCTCCGTAGCGTCGGCGACGACACGAGGAACAGAGCTGGTCACGGGGATCGGAGGCGGTTCGGATGAGGCACGGCGAGGTGCTCGACTTCGAGGAGTACGTACGCACACGGCAGGACGCGCTGTTGCGCAGTGCGCGCCGGCTCGTCGCCGACCCCGTCGACGCCCAGGACCTGCTCCAGACGGCGCTGGCCCGTACGTTCGGCCGCTGGGACGGCATCGCCGACAAGTCCCTGGCCGACGCGTACCTGCGCCGGGTCATGATCAACACCCGGACCGAGTGGTGGCGCTCCCGCAAGCTCGAAGAGGTCCCCACCGAGCAGCTCCCCGACGCGTGCGTCGACGACCCGACCGAGCAGCACGCCGACCGCGCCCTGCTCATGGACGTGCTGAAGGTGCTGGCCCCGAAGCAGCGCAGCGTCGTCGTGCTGCGGCACTGGGAGCAGATGAGCACCGAGGAGACGGCGGCGGCGCTCGGCATGTCGGCGGGTACGGTGAAGTCGACGCTCCACCGCGCGCTCGCCCGGCTCCGCCAGGAGCTGGAGAGCCGCGACCTCGACGCCCGTGCCCTGGGGCGGACCGGGGAGCGGGCGACCGTACGAGGAGACGAAGGGGGGCGGGCGCGATGCGCGGCGTAGACGACGGAGACGGCGGCGGCAGACGCGACGGCGGCGGCCCCGGCGACAGCGGCGGCGACGCCCGGTTCCCGACCGGGCGCCGCCGCCCGCGTCGTACCGCCAGGGTGGCGGGCGCGACGGCGGTGGCCGGGCTGGTCGCCGCCGGGCTCTTCCTGGCCGCCTGCTCCACCGGCGGCACCGGCTCGCGCGACGAGGGCGCGGCCCGCACCGACGGGGTGGCCGCGGCGGCGCCCACCCCCTCCGTGTCCGCCACCACGGGACCGCAGTCCGCCGAGCGGGTGGATCCGATCGCGCTCCTCAAGGCCGACCCGAAGATCGGCGAGCGTCTCAAGGCCGATCTGAAGCCGTGCGTCGCGGACGCGTACCCGGTGGACGCCTCGTACGGCAATCTCACGAACGCTTCGGCCCCCGACGTCGTCGTGAACGTCATGACCTGCGGCGATGCCGTGGGCATCGGCACCTACGTCTACCGCCTGCAGAGCGACCGGTACGAGAACGTCTTCATGGCCGAGGACGCGGCGGTCTACGCCACGATCGACCGGGGCGACCTCGTCGTCACCAAGCAGGTGTACGCGGAGGGCGACCCGGTCGCGTACCCCTCGGGCGAGGACGTCATCACGTACCGCTGGTCGGGGAACCGGTTCACCCAGCACGACTGGGTGCACAACGACTACAGCCGCGCGGTCGGCGACGGCGCCGCCGAGCAGCCCGCGCCCAGCGAGCCCGCCGCCGACTGAGCCGCGGCTCCGCGCCCCGTCCCGACCGCCCGCATCCGACCACTCGCCTCCCGAAGGGCACGCACGATGGCCGAAACCCATGTCCTGTTCGTCGAGGACGACGATGTGATCCGTGAGGCCACCCAGCTCGCCCTGGAGCGGGACGGCTTCCGTGTCACCGCGATGCCCGACGGGCTGTCCGGCCTGGACGCCTTCCGGGCGCAGCGGCCGGACATCGCGCTGCTCGACGTGATGCTGCCGGGCATGGACGGGGTCAGCCTCTGCCGCCGCATCCGCGACGAGTCGACGGTGCCGGTCATCATGCTGTCGGCGCGCGCCGACTCGATCGACGTCGTCCTCGGCCTGGAGGCCGGCGCCGACGACTACGTGACCAAGCCCTTCGACGGCTCGGTGCTCATGGCCCGCATCCGGGCCGTGCTGCGCCGCTTCGGGCACGCGGGCGGCGCCGGCGAGCACGGGGACGCGCCGGGCGACGGCGGACTCCTCGCCTTCGGCGACCTGGAGGTCGACACCGAGGGCATGGAGGTCCGCCGCGGCGGGCAGCCGGTGGCCCTGACCCCGACCGAGATGCGGCTGCTCCTGGAGTTCTCGGCCGCGCCGGGCACCGTCCTGTCCCGCGACAAGCTCCTGGAGCGGGTCTGGGACTACGGCTGGGGCGGCGACACCCGGGTCGTCGACGTCCATGTGCAGCGGCTGCGCGCCAAGATCGGCCAGGACCGGATCGAGACGGTCCGCGGCTTCGGCTACAAGCTCAAGAGCTAGCCCGGCATGATCCACCACACGCCCTCCCCCGAGACGGGCCCGCTCCGGTGAAGCTGCTCCCCCTGCGGACCGGGGTCCGGTGGAAGATCGCCGTCGCCATCGCGGCGGTCGGCGCGCTCATCGCGGTCACCCTGAGCATCGTCGTGCACAACGCCGCCCGGATCTCGATGCTCGACAACGCGCGCGAGGTCCAGATGGAGCGGCTGCTCTTCGCCCAGCGGATGTACGAGGCGTCGAAGCCCAAGGAGCCCCGCTTCGGCACGAAGATCAACGATCCGGCGCTGCCGCCCCAGCTCGACCAGCTGATGCGGGACAAGCGGCGCGGTACGTACGTGCAGGAGCACCGGCACGGCGGGCCGCCCGACGTGTGGGCCGCCGTACCGCTGGCCAGCGGCGACGTGCTGTCGCTGCACATCCCCTTCGCCGACCGCAGCGCGACGATCATGAACGATCTGGACCGGGCCCTGGTCATCGGCTCGGTCTCGGTGGTCTTCGGCGGCTGCGCGCTCGGCGTCCTGATCGGCGGCCAGCTGTCGCGGCGGCTGCGGAAGGCCGCCGTCGCGGCCGGCCGGGTCGCCCAGGGGAACACCGAGGTGCGGGTGCGGGACGCCGTCGGCGGGGTCGTACGGGACGAGACCGACGACCTGGCGTGGGCGGTCGACGCCCTCACCGACGCCCTGAACGAGCGGATCGAGGCCGAGCGCCGGGTCACCGCGGACATCGCGCACGAGCTGCGCACCCCCGTGACCGGGCTGCTCACGGCGGCCGAGCTGCTGCCGCCGGGGCGCCCGACCGAGCTCGTGCGGGACCGGGCGCAGGCGATGCGGACCCTGGTCGAGGACGTCCTGGAGGTGGCCCGGCTCGACAGCGCGTCGGAGCGGGCCGAGCTCCAGGAGATCGCGCTCGGCGAGTTCGTGGAGCGGCGGGTGCGCACCCTCGACCCCGAGGTGGTCGTCCGGGTCGTCCACGACTCCTGGGTGAACACCGACCCGCGGCGGCTGGAGCGCGTCCTCGGCAACCTCCTCGCGAACGCGGCCAAGCACGGCAAGCCGCCGGTCGAGGTCACCGTCGAGGGCCGGGTGGTCCGGGTCCGCGACCACGGTCCCGGTTTCCCCGAGGCGCTCCTCAAGGAGGGGCCGAGCCGGTTCCGTACGGGGACGAGCGACCGCGCGGGCCAGGGCCACGGTCTGGGCCTGACGATCGCGGCGGGCCAGGCGCGGGTCCTCGGCGCCCGTCTGACCTTCCGGAACGTGGCCTCCGAGGGGGCTCCGAACGGGGTCGGCGGCGCCATCGCGGTCCTGTGGCTGCCGGACCACGCCCCGACGGCCACGGGGAGCTTCCCGGTCCTCCGGCCGGAGTGAACGCACGACGCGGGCCCGGGCCGTGGACGTACGGCAGTAGGGCGGGCCGCGAACGTACGGCGGGCCCGGGCCGCGGGTATGCGCGGTGACCGGGCCGTGGACGTACGGCAGTGGGGGGGGGGCATAGGTAGGACCGCCCCACAGCCCGGAGGGCCGGGGCGGGTGAGAACCGAGAGGCGGACATAGCCGGTTGGGGGGCCC
>NZ_JBHWAQ010000012.1:49535-167314 GCF_042743475.1 Streptomyces sp. NPDC059534 | reverse complement strand
CGCGTACGGCAGTGGGGCGGGTCCTTCGAAGGACCCGCCCCACTGCCGTACGCGCGTGCCGGGATCAGACCGTCTCGGCGACCTTCGCGGTGTCGTCGCCCGCCGCGGGCTTCGGCTCCGAGGCCGGTCCGGCGCCGCGGAGCGTCACCTCCTTGACGAAGAAGGCGAGGCCGAAGCCGAGGACGGCGACCACGGAGGCGAGCAGGAACGCGCCGTGGGTGCCGGTGGCGACCGCGTGCTGGTACGCCTCGCGGAGCGCCGCCGGCAGCTTGGCGAGGCTGGCCGCGTCGAGCTGCGCGGTCCGCTCGGTCAGCCCGGACCCGCCGCGGGCCGACATCTCGTCCTGGACGCGGCTGGTGAAGAGCGCGCCCATGACGGCGACGCCGAAGGACGAGCCGAGCGTCCGGAACAGGGTGGTGGAGGAGGAGGCGACGCCCATGTCCTTCATCTCCACGCTGTTCTGGGCGACCAGCATGGTGATCTGCATGAGGAAGCCCATGCCGGCGCCGAGGACGGCCATCCAGACGCCGGAGACCAGGCGCGAGGTGCCGGTGTCCATCGTGGAGAGCAGGAAGAGGCCGGCCACCATGAGGGCCCCGCCGACGATCGGGAAGATCTTGTACTTGCCGGTGCTGGTGGTGACCCGGCCGACGAGCAGCGAGACGATCATCATCGACAGCAGCATCGGCAGGAGCAGCAGGCCGGAGTTGGTGGCCGAGGCGCCCTGGACGGACTGCTGGAAGATCGGCAGGTAGAGGACCGCGCCGAACATCACGAAGCCGGTGATGAAGCCGATCAGGGACATCAGGGTGAAGTTGCGGCTGCGGAAGATGTGCAGCGGCATGATCGGGTCGCTCGCGCGGGTCTCGACGAAGAGGAAGGCGGCGAGCGCGGCGGCTCCGCCGACCCCGAGGCCGATGATCGTGCCGGAGCCCCAGGCGTACTCCGTACCGCCCCAGGTGGTGACGAGGACGATCGCGGTGATGCCGACGGTCAGCAGCCCGGCGCCGAGGAAGTCGATCCGGGTGCCGGTCGCACGCTGCTTCTTCGGCAGGTGCAGGACGGTGGTGACCATGGCGAGGGCGACGACGCCGAGCGGCAGGTTGATGTAGAAGGACCAGCGCCAGCCCCAGTGGTCGGTGATGGTGCCGCCGACGAGCGGTCCGCCGATCATGGCGAGGGCCATCACGCCGGCCATCATGCCCTGGTACTTGCCGCGCTCACGGGGCGGGATCAGGTCGCCGATGATCGCCATGACGCCGACCATGAGGCCGCCGGCGCCGAGGCCCTGGATGGTGCGGAAGCCGATGAGCTGGCCCATGTCCTGGGCCATGCCGCTGAGCGCCGAGCCGATCAGGAAGATCACGATCGAGGTGAGGAAGACGCCCTTGCGGCCGAACATGTCGCCGACCTTGCCCCAGAGGGGGGTGGAGGCGGCGGTGGCCAGGGTGTACGCGGTGACGACCCAGGAGAGGTGCTCCAGGCCGCCGAGCTCGCCGACGATCGTCGGCATCGCGGTGCCGATGATCATGTTGTCGAGCATCGCGAGCAGCATCGCGATCATGAGGGCGAGAAGGACGACACGGACGCTGCGCG
This sequence comes from Streptomyces sp. NPDC059534, assembly GCF_042743475.1. Lineage (NCBI taxonomy): Bacteria > Bacillati > Actinomycetota > Actinomycetes > Kitasatosporales > Streptomycetaceae > Streptomyces > Streptomyces sp. NPDC059534. The sequence continues at coordinate 165,718 of NZ_JBHWAQ010000012.1, read as the reverse complement.
CCGGCGGTGTCTCCCCCTCGGCTGTCTTGGGTGTCTCGTTGGCCGCCATGTCGATCCCTTACTTGCCGCCCGGCTAGTTACTACACTGGGGACGGTAGACGCGGCACTAGCCGGTCGTCAAGTAAGTAAGTGTGGAAGCGAGAGACCATGGCCCAGGCCCGAGGCAACACCCGCCAGCGCATCCAGGACGTGGCCCTCGACCTCTTCGCCGAGCAGGGTTACGAGAAGACCTCGCTTCGCGAGATCGCCGAACGCCTCGACGTCACCAAAGCCGCGCTGTATTACCACTTCAAGACCAAGGAAGACATCCTCATCGGGATCTTCGACGACCTGACCCGGCCCATGGACGAGCTGATCGCCTGGGCCGAGGCGCAGCCCCGCACCCTGGAGACCAAGCAGGAGGTCCTGCGCCGGTACCAGGTGACGCTGCGCGCGGCCGAGCCGCTCTTCCGCTTCATCCAGGAGAACCAGGCCACCGTGCGCGAACTCAGCATCGGCCTGACCTTCAAGGAGCGCATGCTCACGCTGAGCGACCTGATCCAGGAGCCGGACCTCCCGATCGCGGACAAGGTCCGCTGCGTCAGCGCGATCTTCACGCTGCACGCGGGCACGTTCTTCATGCAGAACGTCGAGGGCGACCCGGAGGACAAGCACGGAGCCGTCCTCGAGGTCGCCCTCGATCTGATCAGTCGGGCCTACCCGGCCCGGTGAAGCCTCGGGTGCCGGATCAGATGCCGATGCCGTGGGACCGCAGGAAGGCGGCCGGGTTCACGGCGGAGCCGTAGTTCGGGGTCGTGCGGATCTCGAAGTGCAGGTGCGGGCCGGAGGAGTTGCCGGTGTTGCCCGAGAGGGCGATCTGCTGGCCGGCGCCGACCTTCTGGCCCGTGTGGACCTTGATCTTCGACAGGTGGGCGTACTGCGAGTACGTGCCGTTGGCGTGCTTGAGGACGATCGCGTTGCCGTACGCGGGGCCGTCGCCGCCGCCGTTCGGGCCGGCCTTCACGACGGTGCCGGCGCCCGCGGCCTTGACCGGGGTGCCGACCGGGACGGCGAAGTCCTGGCCGGAGTGCTTGTGGGCCCACATGGCGCCGCCCTGGTTGAAGCTGGCGCTCAGGGTGTAGGAGCTGACCGGCTTGACCCAGGAGGGGGCCTTCTTCGCGACGACGACCTTCTTGGCGGCGGCGGCCTTCACGGCCGCGGCCTTCACGGCGGCGGTCTTGGCTGCCGTGGCCTTGGCGGCGGCGGCCTTCACCTGGGCGGCGACCTGGGCCTGGGTCTCGGCCTGGGCGGCGACGGCGGCGGACGCGGTCACGGCGACCGGGGCGGCGACGGCCTTGCCCTCGGCGGCGAAGGCGGACCCGGCTCCGGCCACCAGCGACGTTCCCAGACCCGCGGCGGCGAGGACGACGGCGGCGGTACGGGTGGCGGGGTTCATGACGCGCTTCGACATACGGGGGAAAACCTCCGGGAAGTACGGGACCCGACGCGAACGGTGCTCTGCGCCGGGCTTGCTCATCCTTGGTAACCCGGACCCCCACCCAGGCCAAAACACCCCATCTACGACATAGCGTCGTAGCGATCTCCTCGGAAGTTCGACCCTTGACGGCCTCGCGGGCACACCTTGAAATCGGACATACCGGCACAAGAGAATCCGTTTAATCCCATGTCGCGGGGGGCCGGAACTGCCCGAAACGCCGCCTCCCGCCCGGTTCGGGACCCTCCGGGACCAACGTCCCGACGGTTCGGCCATGAACGTCCCGAATCGACACCAAAGGTCGCCACTATTCCGGTTAGTACCCCTCGAAACCCCTGTGCGCCTTGTCACCAGCCGGCCGGCCCGGATGCGACCTGGGTCACGCGACCGACCCGTCCCAAAGGCCGTCCCGCACTACGCTGACCGCTTCGGGGAACCACGGGGGGACACACATGGAACCGGCACTCATCGGCACGCGCCTCGCCTCGGCCGCGATCGGCCCGATCCTGAAGAAACTGCTGGTCAGCGACGGTCCGGGGGCCGGTCTCACCGGCAAGGCCGCCAAGGTCAGGCTCTCCGGCCTCGTCTCCTTCCGCGGCGAGAAGCGCACCCTCACCGAGAAGGACGTCCGCGCCCTCGCCGCCACGCTGGTCGAACGCTCCCTCGGCGAGGGCGGCGAAGCCCCCTTCCCCGCCGACGAGACCGGCGCCGTCACCACCACCCTCGGCACCACGCTCCTCGCCCTCGGCGACCTCGACATGGACGACGTCCAGGCCGTCGACCTCGGCCACCGCGCACTCGCCCGCCGGCTGCGGGCCGCCGCCCCCGCCCCCGACGGCCTCTCCACCGACTCGGTCCTCTACCTGGAGTCCCTCACCGAGTGGGCCTGCCTGCACATCCTGGAGTTCTTCACCCAGCGCTCCACCTTCGTCGCCGGCAGCCTGGTGAAGCAGACGCGCGGCCAGTCCGAGCTCATCGCCAAGATCGACGAACTCATCCGCCGGACCCCGCGGGCCGACGGCCGGGACACCGCGTTCGAGCAGCGCTACCTGGCCCACCTCGCCAAGAAGCACGGCCGTCTCACGATCCACGGCATCGACCTGCACCACTCACCCGACGCGTGGCCGCTGGACCTGGCCTACCTGGCACTGGAGGCGACCGGGAAGGGGACGGGGCAGGCCGGCCGCCTGCCGAGCGGACCCGACGACCTCGCCGCCCCCGCGGACCACGACACCACGGTCCGCGCCGACCTCGCGCTCACCCGCCACGACAGGATCCTGCTGCGCGGCCTCGCCGGCTCCGGCAAGACCACCCTCGTCCAGTGGCTCACCGTCTCCGCCACGGCCGAGGGCCGCACCGAGGGCATGGCCTACCTCGACGGCCGCATCCCCTTCGTCCTCCCCCTCCGCGCCCTCACCCGCCACGGCGAGCGGCTCCCCGCCCCCGACCGCTTCCTCTCCGCCACCGGCTGCCCGCTCACCCCGCCCGACGGCTGGGCCGACCGGGTCCTCACCGCCGGACGCGGCCTGATCCTCGTCGACGGCATCGACGAGATCCCCGAGGCCGAACGCGGCCGGGCCCGCGACTGGCTGCGCGACCTCCTCACCGCGTACGACGGCAACCGCTGGCTCGTGACCTCGCGCCCCACGGCCGTACGGGACGACTGGCTCGCCGGGGACGGCTTCGCCGAACTGACCCTCGCCCCCATGACCCCCACCGAGGTCGCCACCTTCGTACGCCGCTGGCACCGGGCCGCCGGGCCCGCGGCGGAGCCGTACGAGCAGCCGCTGCTCGACGCCCTCCGCGCCACCGAACACGTCGCCAGGCTCGCCACCAGCCCCCTCATGTGCGGCCTCGTCTGCGCCCTCCACCTCGACCGGCGCGGCTTCCTGCCCCGCGGCCGCAAGGCGCTCTACGAGGCCGCCCTCTCCATGCTCCTCTCCCGGCGCGACCGCGAGCGGGACATGGGCACCCCGTACGGCGTCGCCCTCGACGAGGCCCCCCAGATCCAGCTGATCCAGCGCCTCGCGTACTGGCTGACGCTCAACGGCCGGACCCAGATGGACCGCGACCACGCGGAGACGACCGTCGCCGAGGCCGTCCCGGCCGTCCCCGAGGCGTCCGCGTACGGCCCGGACAAGGTCTTCACCCACCTCCTGCACCGCAGCGGCCTGCTCCGCGAGCCGACCTCGGACACGATCGAGTTCGTCCACCGCACCTTCCAGGACTACCTGGCCGCCAAGGCCCTGGTGGACCGCTGGGACATCGGCGTCCTCGCCCGGCACGCCGCCGACGACCAGTGGGAGGACGTCATCCGCATGGCCGTCGGCCACGCCCGGCCGCGCGAGTGCGCGGAGATCCTGCGCGAACTCCTGGCAGCGGCCGACGCCACCGACGACCGCGAGGTCCAGCTGCGCCTCCTCATACTGGCCGCGACGGCCCTCGACCACGCGACGGAGGTGGCGCCCGAGATCCGCGCGGAGGTGCTGGCCCGCACGGAGGAGATCGTTCCGCCCCGCACGGCGGACGAGGCCCGGCAGCTGGCCTCGGCCGGACCCATGGTGCTCGGCCTGCTGCCCGGCCCGGAGGACGCCGACGAGCGGGCCGCCCGGCTGTCGACGGTCACGGCCTCCCACATCCCGGGCGACGCCGCGCTCCTCTACCTCTCCCGGTTCGTCGGCCACCCGTCGCTGCCGGTGCGCTCCCAGCTGGTCTGGGCCTGGCAGCGGTTCGAGACGCGGCCCTACGCCGAGCAGGTCGTGGCCCGGCTGGACCCCACCGACCTGCGGTACTCCGTCCACGACGACGCCCAGGCCCAGGAGCTCGTCCGGCTCGGACTGCGCCCGGAACGGCTCCAGATCCACCGCCGGGTCTCCCCCGGCACCAGGGCCGCCCTGCTGGAGCACTGCGACCCCCGCGTACTCCGCCTGGAACTGTCCGAGCTCCAGCCCGAGCTCGGCCCCGTGGCGGCCCTGACCCGGCTCGGCCACCTCACCCTCGACCTGTCCAACCGCACCACCTGGTCGAGCGCCGACCTCCCGGACTCCCTGACCCAGCTCTCCCTCAACTGCCACCCCGAGGACGGCCTCGCCCCGCTCGCCCGGATGCGGCGGCTGCGCGAGCTGTACCTGTGGGACGCACCGGGCCTCTCCCCCGCGGACTGGCGTGAGCTCGCCGCCCTGCCCGCCGTCACGTCCCTCGCGCTGACGGACGCGCAGCTCCGCGGCTGCCCCGCCGGGACGGTCCTGCCCGACGTCGAGGCCCTGCGCTTCTCCCACGTCGACACGGCGGCCTTCTCCCGGCTGGCCGCCGTGCTCCCGGCCCTGCGCCGCCTCCATCTGCACCCGACCCACCGCCGGCCGCTGGACCTCGCACCGCTGGCCGCGCTCCCCGCCCTCTCGGCGGTCCACGCGCCGGGCCCCGTGACCGGCGCCGAGCACCTCCGTCCGGAGGTACGCGTCACCACCTCGTGAACCGGGCCGTGCCGGCCGTCGCACGGCGAAGGGGCGGCCCCGGAACCCGCTGGTTCCGGGGCCGCCCCTTCAGCGCTACGGGCTAGTGCGCTGTCACGCGTCCTTCGAGAGGTTCGGGCCCGCGCCGCCCGAGGTCTCGATCGGCGGGGCGTCCGGCAGAGCCGTCTTCTCCTCGCCGCGGAAGGTGAACTTGCGCTCCTCGCCGTCGCCCTCCGTGTCCACGACCACGATGTGACCGGGGCGCAGCTCGCCGAAGAGGATCTTCTCCGACAGCGTGTCCTCGATCTCGCGCTGGATCGTCCGGCGCAGCGGCCGGGCGCCCATCACCGGGTCGTAACCCTTCTTGGCGAGCAGCTCCTTCGCGGACTGGGAGAGCTCGATGCCCATGTCCCGGTCCTTGAGGCGCTCGTCGACGCGGCCGACCATCAGGTCGACGATCTGGAGGATGTCCTCCTGCGTCAGCTGCGGGAAGACGATGATGTCGTCCACACGGTTGAGGAACTCCGGGCGGAAGTGCTGCTTCAGCTCGTCGCTGACCTTGGCCTTCATCCGCTCGTAGTTGGACTTCGTGTCGCCCTGGGCGGCGAAGCCCAGGTTGAAGCCCTTCGAGATGTCCCGGGTCCCGAGGTTGGTCGTCATGATGATGACCGTGTTCTTGAAGTCCACGACCCGGCCCTGGGAGTCGGTCAGGCGACCGTCCTCCAGGATCTGGAGAAGGGAATTGAAGATATCGGGGTGGGCCTTCTCGACCTCGTCGAAGAGGACGACGGAGAACGGCTTGCGGCGCACCTTCTCGGTGAGCTGGCCGCCCTCTTCGTAGCCGACGTATCCGGGCGGCGAACCGAAGAGACGGGAAACCGTGTGCTTCTCGCTGAACTCCGACATGTCGAGGGAGATCATCGCGTCCTCGTCGCCGAAGAGGAATTCGGCGAGGGCCTTCGAAAGCTCGGTCTTACCGACACCGGACGGACCGGCGAAGATGAACGAGCCGCCGGGGCGCTTCGGGTCCTTCAGACCGGCCCGGGTGCGGCGGATGGCCCGCGAGAGACCCTTGACCGCGTCCTTCTGGCCGATGACGCGCTTGTGGAGCTCGTCCTCCATGCGGAGCAGGCGGCTGGACTCCTCCTCGGTCAGCTTGAAGACCGGGATGCCCGTGGCGGTCGCGAGGACCTCGGCGATCAGCTCGCCGTCGACCTCGGCGACGACGTCCATGTCGCCGGCCTTCCACTCCTTCTCGCGCTTGGCCTTCGCGGCGAGGAGCTGCTTCTCCTTGTCGCGGAGCGAGGCGGCCTTCTCGAAGTCCTGCGAGTCGATCGCGGACTCCTTGTCGCGGCGGACGCCGGCGATCTTCTCGTCGAACTCGCGGAGGTCCGGCGGCGCGGTCATCCGGCGGATGCGCATCCGGGAGCCGGCCTCGTCGATCAGGTCGATCGCCTTGTCCGGGAGGAAGCGGTCCGAGATGTACCGGTCGGCCAGGGTCGCGGCCTGGACGAGCGCCTCGTCGGTGATGGAGACCCGGTGGTGGGCCTCGTACCGGTCGCGCAGACCCTTGAGGATCTCGATGGTGTGCGGCAGGGACGGCTCGGCGACCTGGATGGGCTGGAAGCGGCGCTCGAGGGCGGCGTCCTTCTCCAGGTACTTGCGGTACTCGTCCAGCGTGGTCGCACCGATGGTCTGGAGCTCACCGCGGGCCAGCATCGGCTTGAGGATGCTGGCGGCGTCGATCGCGCCCTCGGCGGCACCCGCACCCACGAGGGTGTGGAGCTCGTCGATGAACAGGATGATGTCGCCGCGGGTGCGGATCTCCTTGAGGACCTTCTTCAGGCGCTCCTCGAAGTCACCGCGGTAGCGGGAGCCGGCGACCAGCGCGCCGAGGTCCAGGGTGTAGAGGTGCTTGTCCTTGAGGGTCTCGGGCACCTCGCCCTTGACGATGGCCTGCGCCAGGCCCTCGACGACGGCGGTCTTGCCGACGCCGGGCTCGCCGATGAGGACCGGGTTGTTCTTGGTGCGGCGGGACAGCACCTGCATGACCCGCTCGATCTCCTTCTCGCGCCCGATGACCGGGTCGAGCTTGGATTCGCGGGCCGCCTGGGTGAGGTTGCGGCCGAACTGGTCGAGGACCAGGGACGTCGAGGGCGTGCCCTCGGCAGGGCCGCCGGCCGTGGCGGCTTCCTTGCCCTGGTAGCCGGAGAGCAGCTGGATGACCTGCTGTCGCACCCGGTTGAGGTCGGCGCCCAGCTTCACGAGGACCTGGGCGGCGACGCCCTCGCCCTCGCGGATCAGGCCGAGCAGGATGTGCTCGGTGCCGATGTAGTTGTGGCCGAGCTGGAGGGCCTCGCGGAGCGAGAGCTCCAGGACCTTCTTGGCACGAGGAGTGAAGGGGATGTGCCCGGACGGGGCCTGCTGCCCCTGCCCGATGATCTCCTCCACCTGCTGGCGGACCGCCTCGAGCGAAATCCCGAGGCTCTCCAGGGCCTTAGCGGCGACACCCTCACCCTCATGGATAAGGCCCAGAAGGATGTGCTCGGTGCCGATGTAGTTGTGGTTGAGCATCCGGGCTTCTTCCTGAGCCAGGACGACAACCCGCCGCGCGCGGTCGGTGAACCTCTCGAACATCGTTAATCGCTCCTCAGAGCGGTCAGTCAGTTAGGGGTCGATCCCCTCCCTGTCCTTCCGCAGCTTAGTCCCGCAAGCGGGGACCGCTCATTCCAACTGCCGACATCCGTCCGGATCACCCCCTCTTCCGCGGGGAGACCTGCTGCCGAACAGCCGACAAATGCTCCAACCCGATGGTGCGAGACGATGTTCCCGCAGGCCAAGTAGTTACCCGCGCCATCAGTACGCCGATGGCGAACGTGAGACGCCGAAGCCTGCGAGTCGCCCCTCTCCACTAGGAATGTCTTACCCGTAAGGACGGACACTCCATGCGGCGCACCCCGGTTCCCTCCGCTACCAGCGAACACCCTTGCGCGGTCGAATGCACTCGTACGCCCCATCCCGGACACCTTGCGCGACCGGAGAGGGACGCTGTGTCACGTCGGGCGTAACCAACAGACCCCCGCGGGAGTTCCCCGGGCATGGCCCTCACCGTCCCGCCGCCCCGCTCGCCGATCGACGGCGGCACCGCGCGGTGGTACGAGGACGAGCTCGGCTGGGCGACGGTGGCGGGTCCGCCGGTGCAGCTGGTCACGGGGCTGCGGTTCGACGTCCTGGAGCTGCCCGCCCCGGCCGGCCGGGAGGTCCTGCGCCGGTCGGGCGCGGCGACGGGTCCGGTGGCCGTGATGGGGCGCCGGATGCGGCTGCTCGTGGCCGCGGGGAGCGCCGAGGAGCTCCCGGGACTGCTCGACTGGCTGGAGTGGGGCGGGATCTCACTGGATCTCGCCGCACTGGGCGCCGACGGCCGGATGACCGCGCCCCTCCCCCCGGGGCGGGGCGGTTCCGGCACGCCGGGCGCCGCGGTGTGGCTGCGACCCCCCGTACCGGGGCGCGAGGTGGAGTCCTCGCTGCCGGCCCTGCGCTCCGCGCCGTGGGGCGGTGCGGATGCCCCCTGCCTGGTGCGCCTCGTGGCCTGCGCGGCCGCGGAGTGCCACCGGGTGCGGCTGCTGAGTGCCCGGGCCCGTGGGCCGGCGGCTCAGCAGCTGTCGCCTCAGCGGTTCGCGTCCTCGTAGGCCGCCTTGACGGTGGCCGGCACGCGGCCGCGGTCGTTCACGTCGTAGCCGTTCTCCTTGGCCCACGCGCGGATCTTGGCGGTGTCGGGGCTGCCGGCCGCGACACGACCCTTGCCACGCCCGCCGGTGGTGCGGCCACCGGTACGGCGGCCACCCGCGGTGTACGGCTCCAGCAGGCCACGGAGCTTTTCGGCGTTGGCGGTGGTGAGGTCGATCTCGTAGGTCTTCCCGTCCAGCGCGAACGTCACCGTCTCGTCCGCTTCGACGCCGTCGAGGTCGTCGACAAGAAGGACCTGAACCTTCTGTGCCACCGGATTTCCTTTCATCGAAAATGCAGTACGCGGAAAGGAAACCGCTTTTCCCGGAAAAACACAAACCCCTGGCAGAGGTTCAGAACCCCGGGAACGCGGGAAACGTGCGCGATTCGGACATAGGGTTACAGGTGCAGAAGCATCCGGCTGTTGCCCAAGGTGTTCGGCTTCACTCGTTCGAGACCGAGGAACTCGGCGACTCCCTCGTCATAGGAACGCAGGAGCTCGCTGTAGACATCTCCGTCGACGGGGGTCTCGCCGATCTCGACGAAGCCGCGCTTCGCGAAGAAGTCGACTTCGAAGGTCAGGCAGAATACCCGCCGCACCCCGAGCCATCGGGCGGTGTGCAACAACTTGTCCAGCACCTGATGTCCGATGCCGGCTCCCTTGAACTCGGGATCGACGGCGAGAGTGCGGACTTCGGCGAGGTCTTCCCACATGACGTGGAGGGCGCCGCAGCCGACGACGGTGGCGTCCTCGTCGCGTTCCGCCACCCAGAACTCCTGGATGGACTCGTAAAGGGTCACGGTCGCCTTGTCGAGCAGGATGCCGCGCTGCACGAAAGGATCGACGAGACGGCGGACCGCGGCGACATCACTGGTGCGGGCCCTGCGAACGGTGACGGCTTTGGCGGAGGCCGCGGAAGCGGCCGGGGAAGCAGACGGCGACATGGGGGGACGCTATCGCTCCTGGCCCCCGGTTCCGTCGGCGCCCTCCTCGGGCGTCGCGGGCAGCGGGTTGTCCCGCTGGACGATTCGGATGGCGTCGTTCAGGGCTTCGCGCTGGTCCTGCGACATCATCCCGAAGAAGGCGACGAGGGCGGCGGCCGGGTTGTCGCTCTGGGCCCATGCCTCGTTCATCAGCGCGGCGGAGTAGGCGGCCCGGGTGGAGACCGCGGTATATCGATAGGCGCGGCCTTCGACTTCCCGGCGCACCCAGCCCTTCTGATGGAGATTGTCCATGACGGTCATGACGGTCGTGTAGGCGATGGACCGTTCCTGCTGGAGGTCCTCCAGAACTTCCCGGACGGTCACCGGGCGGTTCCATTGCCAGACGCGCGTCATGACGGCGTCTTCGAGCTCTCCCAAAGGACGGGGCACACCGTCACCTTAGTGCGCAAAAGACCAATGAGCGGTCATTGACGGAAGGAGCGCGACAAAAAGGACGCACGACCTCGAAAGGTCGCACGTCCCGGTGGTGCGGTGACCGCCGCGCGGGGCGGCGGGGGCCTCAGGAGGCGGTGCCGCCGTCCGCCTGACGGGCGGCCTCGGCGCGGGCGAGGGCGGCGTCCACGACCGCGTCCTCCTTGGCCTTGTTCGGGCCGCCCTGGCTCTTCACGATCACGACGACGAGGGCGGTGAAGAACGCGGCCATCACGACGGGGGGCAGGAGCGCGGAAACGTAGTCCATGGCGTCCAGAGTAGCTATCCGGCCACCCGTTCCTCGGGTGGGGGCGGCGGTACGGGCCGGCGGCGCGGCGGGAACGCCTCGGACGGCTTGGGCACCGGGCGCTCGGTCGGCACCGGCGGGGTCGGCTTCGGCTCGTCGGCCGCCGCGCGTCCGCCGGGCAGGGCGAGCAGGCGGGCCCGGGGGGCGCCCGCCGCGGTGGCGGCGGTGGCCTGGGAGACCCGGGCCAGGCGCGCGCGCACGGAACGCTCGGCGAGGATCCGGCAGCGGGCGAGCAGCTCGGCGGCGGCCGCGTTGCTCCGCAGCGCGCGCAGGGCGGCGAGGTCGTCCGCCCCCGGGTCGTATCCGGCGACCAGCGCGTCCCGGAGGAGCTCCAGGTAGCCGCCGAGCGAGCCCGGCAGCGCCTCGCGGTAACGGGCCAGGTCGTCCAGGAGGAAGGCGCGCAGCCGGCCGGCTTCGCGCACGGCCTCGTCCACGGATGCGGCCAGGCACAGGCAGTCCTGGACGTCCTCGTCCTGGAGGGGGGCAGGGTGGAGGGCGGTGGCAAGGGCGCGACGGAGGACACGCAGCTCGTCCGCGCTGAACGCCATGCCGCCGCGGGATCCGTATGGCGTGGGCATGGGCCGACACTACGCGCTAATCGGACAATTTTCCCTTAGCGATCATTCCGGCGCGCCGAAGGGGCCCCGGAGGGCCCCCTCCGTCCGAGGTCAGGCAGTACGTCGCCGCCGGACCACCAGCAGCGCCCCGGCCGAGGCGAGCAGCGCCGCTCCGCCGGTGATCTCCAGCTTGACCGGAGCGGTGTCGTTCGACGGGTCGGCGTCGGTCACCCCGGCGTCGTGGAGAAGGGTGACGGTGCCCTCGGCCCCCTCGGCCTTCCTGTCGATGCCGCGCCCAGGCCCAGCAGAGCCGTGGCCGCGGTCAGGGCGGACAGCAGAGCCGCTCCGCGTCTCATGGACGTACCTCGTCTCCGTAGCGGAAGTCCTACGGCACCAGGACCTCCGGGGCGGGGCGAGGGTTGTGCCTACATCCGGGAGACGTTCCGCTCGTACACCAGACGCAGGCCGATCAGGGTCAGCCAGGGCTCGTGCTCGTCGATCTCGGCCGACTCGCCCAGGACCATCGGGGCGAGACCGCCCGTGGCGATGACGGTCACGTCGGACGGGTCGCCGGTCGGGCCGACGAGCTCGCGCTTCATCCGGGCGACGACACCGTCGACCTGGCCCGCGTAGCCGTAGATGATGCCGGACTGCATCGCCTCGACGGTGTTCTTGCCGATGACGTTGCGCGGGCGGGCCAGCTCGATCTTGCGGAGCATGGCGCCCTTCACGCCCAGCGCCTCGACGGAGATCTCGATGCCGGGCGCGATCGCCCCGCCCGCGTACTCCCCGCGCGCGGTGACCGCGTCGTACGTCGTCGCCGTGCCGAAGTCCACGACGATCGCGGGACCGCCGTACAGCTCGACCGCCGCGGCCGCGTTGACGATGCGGTCCGCGCCGACCTCCTTCGGGTTGTCGGTGATGACCGGGACGCCCGTCTTCACGCCCGGTTCCACCAGCACGGCCGGGACGTCGCCGTAGTAGCGGCGGGTCACCTCGCGCAGCTCGTGCAGCACCGAGGGGACCGTCGCGCAGATGGCGATCCCCTCGATGCCGTCGCCCAGCTCGACGCCGAGCAGCGGGTGCATGCCCATGAGGCCCTGGAGCAGGACCGCCATCTCGTCGGCGGTCCGGCGCGGGTCCGTGGAGATCCGCCAGTGCTCGACGATCTCCTCGCCGTCGAAGAGGCCGAGGACCGTGTGCGTGTTGCCGACGTCGATGGTGAGCAGCATCAGGCCCGCACCTCGCGCAGGTCCAGGCCGATGTCGAGGATCGGGGAGGAGTGGGTGAGCCCGCCGACCGCCAGGTAGTCCACGCCGGTCGCCGCGTACGCCGCCGCGTTCTCCAGGGTCAGCCGGCCCGAGGACTCCAGGACGGCGCGGCCCGCGACCAGGGCGACGGCCTCCTCGGTCTCGCCCGGGGTGAAGTTGTCGAGCAGGATCAGGTCGGCGCCCGCGTCCAGGACCTCGCGGACCTGGTGCATCGTGTCGACCTCGACCTCGATCGGCAGCTCGGGGAACAGCTCGCGGACGGCCTTGAACGCCTGGGCGACGCCGCCGGCGGCCACCACGTGGTTGTCCTTCACCAGGGCCGCGTCGGAGAGCGACATGCGGTGGTTGACGCCGCCGCCGCAGCGGACCGCGTACTTCTCCAGGGCGCGCAGCCCCGGAGTGGTCTTGCGGGTGTCGCGGACCTTGGCCTTCGTGCCCTCCAGGGCGTCCGCCCACGCGCGCGTGGCGGTGGCGATGCCGGAGAGGCGGCACAGGATGTTGAGCGCGCTGCGCTCGCCGGTGAGCAGGTCGCGGGTGCGGGCGGTGACGCTGAGGAGGGTCTCCCCGGCGTCGACGCGCGCGCCGTCCTCGACGTGCCGCTCCACCTCGAACTCGTCGGCGCAGACGATCGACAGGACGGCCTCGGCCACCCGCAGACCGGCCACCACGCCGGCCTCGCGGGCGGTGAAGTCGGCGGTGGCGACGGCGTCCTCGGGGACGGTCGCCACGGTCGTCACGTCGACGCCGCCGTCGAGGTCCTCGGCGATCGCCAGGTGGGCGATGTCCTCGACCTGGACGGGGTCGAGACCGGCCTCGGCGAGCAGCTCGGCCAGCGCGGGGTCGAGCCCGCACTCGAACTCCTCGCCACCGCAGGCGCAGTCGTCGCCGCAGCCGCCGGCCTCCTCGGAGGCGGGGACCGAGGTGATCTGGATGAGAGGGACGTCCACGGGCTCGGGACGGGCTTCCTCGGGCGTGCTCACTTACGGCTCCCTGGGGGCGTCGAGGGTGGGGGGAAAGTCGAAGCTGTCGGTGGTGCGGACGTCGAGGGTCCGCTCCGGGGTGAGGCGTACGACGAGGTGCCGGCGCCAGTCCGTGTCCTCGCGGTCGGGACGGTCCTCGCGCCAGTGGCAGCCGCGGGTCTCCTCGCGGCGGCGGGCCGCGGCGACCAGGACCCGGGCGACGCACAGCAGGTTGGTGGTCTCCCACGACTCCACGCCCGGCTCGGCGGCCTTGGTGTCGTCGGTGCCGCCCGCCACGGCGTCGCTGTGCAGGGCGTCGAGGGCCTCCGCGGCCGTGCGCAGGCTGGCCTCCGAGCGGAGCACGCCCGCGCCGGCCGTCATCACCCGCTGGAGGCGGGTCCGGGCGCCCGCCACGGGCAGCGGCAGCGTCACCGGCGCCGGGTGCGGCACCGGGGCGCCGGGCACGCGCGGCGCGGCGGCCGTGATCTCCTCGGCGATCCGCTCGGCGAAGACCAGGCCCTCCAGGAGCGAGTTCGAGGCGAGCCGGTTGGCGCCGTGGACGCCCGTACAGGCCACCTCCCCGCACGCGTACAGGCCGGGGACCGTGGTCCGGCCGCGCAGGTCGGTGCGCACGCCGCCGGAGGCGTAGTGGGCGGCGGGGGCGACGGGGATCGGCTCGGTCACCGGGTCGATGTCGTGCGAGCGGCAGGCGGCCAGGATCGTCGGGAAGCGCTGCTCCCACATCTCGGCGCCGAAGTGCCGGGCGTCGAGGTACATCTGCTCGGTGCCCTGCTCCAGCATCCGGCGCGTGATCGCCTTGGCGACGATGTCCCGGGGCGCGAGCTCGGCCAGCTCGTGCTGCCCGACCATGAAGCGGACCCCGTCGGCGTCGACGAGGTGGGCGCCCTCGCCCCGTACCGCCTCGGAGACCAGCGGCTGCTGCCCCTCGGAGCCGGCGCCGAGGAACAGCACCGTGGGGTGGAACTGGACGAACTCCAGGTCGGAGACCTCGGCGCCGGCCCGCAGGGCGAGCGCGACGCCGTCACCGGTGGAGACGGCGGGGTTGGTGGTGGCGGAGAAGACCTGGCCCATGCCGCCGGTGGCCAGGACCACCGCGGGGGCGTGGACGGCGCCGACGCCGTCGTGCTGCCCCTCGCCCATGACGTGCAGGGTGACGCCCGCGGTGCGCCCCTCTGCGTCCGTCAGGAGGTCCAGGACGAGGGCGTGCTCGATGGTGCGCACGCCCCGGTCCCGTATCGCCTCGACCAGGGCGCGGGAGATCTCGGCGCCGGTCGCGTCGCCGCCGGCGTGCGCGATGCGGCGGCGGTGGTGGCCGCCCTCGCGGGTCAGCGCGATCTCGCCGTCGGCGGTCTTGTCGAAGTCGGCGCCGGTCGCGATCAGCCGGCGGACGGCGTCGGGGCCCTCGGTGACCAGCGCGCGCACGGCCCGCTCGTCGCAGAGGCCGGCGCCGGCGACGAGCGTGTCGTCGAGGTGCTGTTCGGGGGTGTCGCCCTCGCCGAGCGCGGCGGCGATGCCGCCCTGGGCCCAGCGGGTGGAGCCGTCGTCGAGCCGGGCCTTGGTGACGACGACCGTACGGAGTCCGGCGGCGGTGCACCGCAGGGCGGCGGTGAGACCGGCGACACCGGAGCCGACCACGACGACGTCGGCGTCGATGGCCCAGCCGGGCGCGGGGGCGTGCAGCCGTATTCCGGTCACTTGGCGGCTCCGAGCGAGGTGGTTCCGGACACGGGGGTTCCGGACAGGGTGGTTCCGAACAGGAGAGGGACGTTGTCGATCAGCCGTGTGGCGCCCACGCGCGCGGCGACCGCGAGGATCGCCTCCCCGTCGTGGTCGTCGGCGACCTCGGTGAAGTCGGCCGGGTCGACGAGGGCCAGGTAGTCGAGGGTGAGCGGCGGCTCGGCACCGGCCGCCTCGTCGAGTACGGAGCGGGCCGCGGCCCGGACGGCTTCGGCGCCCCCGCGCTCGGCGGCCTGCGCGACCGCGTGGGCGTCGGCGGCGGCCCGGGCCTCGCCGAGCCGGGACAGCGCCTCGGCGCGGTTCTCGGCGCGGCCGTGGGCACCGGGCAGGGAGGCGGCACGCGCGCGCAGCGCCTCCTGGGCGGCGAGCCGGTCGCCGGCGGCGAACAGGGCGCGGGACAGCGCGAGCGCGGTACGGCGCTCCTCGGCCGACAGGTAACGGTTGCGGCTGGACAGGGCGAGGCCGTCGGTCTCCCGGACGGTCGCCACGCCGACGATCTCGACGGGGAAGTTCAGGTCCCGGACCATCCGGCGGATCAGGGCCAGCTGCTGCGCGTCCTTCTGGCCGAAGAAGGCCAGGTCGGGGGTGGTGAGGTGGAGCAGCTTGGCGACGACGGTCAGCATGCCGTCGAAGTGGCCGGGCCGGGAGGCGCCTTCGAGGCGCTCGCCCATGGGGCCCGCGGTGATCCGGACCTGGGGCTCCCCGCCGGGGTAGACCTCGTCGACGGTGGGCGCGAAGACGGCGCTCGCGCCCGCCTCCACGGCCAGGGCCAGGTCGGCGTCGAGGGTGCGCGGATAGCGGTCGAGGTCCTCGCCCGCGCCGAACTGGAGCGGGTTGACGAAGACCGTGACGACGACGAAGCCCCGCTCCCCCACGCGCTCGCGTGCGGCGCGGATCAGGGTGGCGTGGCCCTCGTGGAGGGCGCCCATGGTCATGACCACGGCCCGGGGGGCGCCGCCGCTGCCCAGGGCGTGCAGCTCCCGCGCCGTGCGGACGGGCGCGAGGGGGGTGGCGGGCGTGGTGTTCATCGGGGCTCCCCCTCGGCGAGTACGCCCAGCAGGTCCTCGGCCAGCTCGGGCTTGAGCAGACCGTGCGCGAGCGCCCGGTCCGCGGTGGTGCGGGCCATCGCCAGGTAGCCGGCGACGGTGCCGGGCGCGTGCTTGCGCAGCTCGGCGACGTGGGCGGCGACGGTGCCGGCGTCACCGCGCGCGACGGGGCCGGTGAGGGCCGCGTCGCCGGACCGCAGGGCGTTGTCGAGGGCGGCGCCGAGGAGCGGGCCGAGCATGCGGTCGGGGGCGGCGACACCCGCCTTGTGGAGCAGTTCCATCGACTGGGCCACCAAGGTGACCAGGTGGTTCGCGCCGAGGGCCAGGGCTGCGTGGTAGAGCGGGCGGGCCTCCTCGGCGATCCACTCGGGCTCGCCGCCCATCTCGATCACCAGGGCCTCGGCGGCCAGCCGCAGCTCCTCGGGCGCGGTCACCCCGAAGGAGCAGCCGGCGAGCCGCTGGACGTCGACCGGGGTGCCGGTGAAGGTCATGGCGGGGTGCAGGGCGAGCGGCAGGGCGCCGGCCCGGCGGGCGGGGTCGAGGACCCGTGCCCCGTACCGCCCGGAGGTGTGGACGATCAGCTGGCCGGGCCGGACGGCTCCGGTGTCGGCGAGGCCCTCGACCAGGCCCGGCAGCGCGTCGTCCGGGACGGTCAGCAGGACCAGGTCGGCGAGGGCGAGGACGCGGGCGGGCTCGACGACCGGGACGTCGGGCAGGAGCTCCGCGGCGCGGCGCCGGGAGGTGTCGGAGACCGCCGAGACGGCGACGGGGCGGTGCCCGGCGAGCCGGAGCGAGGCGGCGAGGGCGGGGCCCACGCGGCCGGCACCGACGACTCCGACAGTGAGCCGGGCGGGTCGGTCCTCGGCTCGGGGCTCTGGCGCTGCTGGTGCGTTCACGGTGGGGACGGCCTTCCGTTCCAGTCCTCGGCGGGTACCGGACGATTTCTGGTCATGCTACGCCAGCGGTCGGGACTGCTCCGTGGCTGTCCACAGGGTGTGGGCGGTGGTGTGATGATCGGCCCATGAATCCTGTGAGTGGTGGGAGTCCTGTGGACGAGGAAGCGGCCCGGCTGCACCGGGCGAAGGTCTGGGGCGGCGCCGAGCGCAAGCTGTGGGACACCTCGGTGGACGGCACCGTCGGGGCCCGGCTGCGCGAACTGGCCGACTGGACGGAGGCCGCCGGTCACGGCGAGGCCCCGCTCGACACGTACGGCAACGGGCTCGTGGAGGAGCTGGAGCGGCGCGTCGCCGAGGAGCTCGGCATGCCCGCCGCCGTGTTCTTCCCGACCGGCACCATGGCCCAGCAGGTGGCGCTGCGCTGCTGGGCCGGGCGCACGGGCAACCCGGTCGTCGCGCTCCACCCGCTCGCCCACCCCGAGGTCCACGAGGGCGGCGCGCTCGGGGCCGTGTCCGGGCTCCGTACCGTCCACCCGACCGACGCCCCTCGGCTGCCCACCGCCGAGGAGGTGCGGGACCACCCGGAGCCCTTCGGGACGCTGATGCTGGAGCTGCCGCTGCGGGACGCGGGCTTCGTGCTGCCGTCCTGGGACGAGCTGACCGACGTGGTGGAGGCGGCCCGGGAGCGGGACGCGGTGGTCCACTTCGACGGGGCCCGCCTGTGGGAGTGCCCGACGCCTTTCGGCCGTCCGCTCGCGGAGATCGCGGGGCTCGCCGACAGCGTGTACGTGTCGTTCTACAAGTCCCTCGGCGGCCTGTCCGGGGCCGCGCTCGCCGGCCCCGAGGACGTCATGGAGGAGGCCCGGGTCTGGCGGCACCGCTACGGCGGCCTCCTCTTCCAGCAGTACCCGGCGGCGCTCGCCGCGCTCCGCGGCCTCGACGTCGAGCTGCCCCGGCTGCCCTCGTACGTGGCACACGCGCGCGTGGTGGCCGAGGCGCTCCGGGAGGAGCTGGCGGAGGCGGGCGTGGGCTGGTTCCGGGTCCACCCGGAGACCCCGCACACCCACCAGTTCCAGGTCTGGCTGCCGTACGCCGCCGACGTCCTCACGGCGGCGGCCCTCGCCCAGACGGAGGCCACCGGCACCGCCCTCTTCCGCCGCTGGTTCGCCCCGGGCGCGGGCGGCCCGCCGGGGGTGGCCCTGACCGAGCTGACGGTGACCGGGCCCGGCCTCGCGTGGACGGCGGCGGACGTGAAGGAGGCGGTACGGGACTTCCTGTCCCGGATCGACGCCTGACCGGGCTGTCCCGGATCGGCGTTTGACCGCGCTGTCCCGGATCGGCGCCCGAGCGCGGCCGTCGGCGGGGCGGCGCCTGACCGCGATCGTCGGCGGGCGGCGCAGGGCCGCGGCCGTTCAGCGGGGCGGCGGCTGTCAGCGGGGCGGCGGGAAGCCGAGGCGGCGCAGGGCCGCGCGGAGGCGGAGGCGCGCTCCGCCGCCGGCCCTGCGGCCCGCCAGGACCCGTTCGAGGCGGCGGCGGTCGCGCACGGCCCTCAGCAGGGCGAGGTCGCCGGTGCCGGGCGCCGGCGGAGCCGGCTCCCCGAGCCGTTCGGCGCGGTAGCTGTCGAAGAGGTACTGGTGCAGCGCGTTCATGCCCTCACCGTGCGCCGCACCGGTGCGGCCCCGCCCGTCGATTGACGGCCCCCGTCAAACGGGACGACAGGACCCCCGCCCCACCCCGCACCATGGACGGGTGAGCGTGACCATCGACATCACCGGACTGCCGCACGAGCGGATCACCTTCTGCCCCTCGCCGCTGGCCGAGCTGGGCGCCGCCCTGCACGCGCTGGCCGAGCCGGGGCACCACGCACGGCTCCATGCCTGGACCACCACGACGACGGCGGCGCTGAAGCCGGAGCTCGCCGACCGGCTCCACGAGGCCGACTTCATGTGGAACGCCACCCGCTCGGACATCCTGCTGCCGGCGCGGCCCCGGGAGACCCTCGCGGAGGAGCTGGACGACCTCGACCGCATGGACGACGAGAAGTTCGTGGGTTCCGCCCTGGAGATCTCCTGCAACAGCTCGTACACCCACAAGTCCCGCTCGCCGCTCGTCGACGGGCGGACGCGCCGCCGGGCCCTCGACCTGGCGGCCGCGCGCGGGCCCCGGCAGGCCGCCTTCGTGGAGCGGATGCTGGCCGATCCGCCCGGCACGCGCGCGTGGATACGGCGGCTCCTGGAGGACTGCGACGAGGCGTTCTTCGCCGACACCTGGCGGCGCGTGCGGGTCCAGCTGGCCGCCGACGCCCGCCACAAGACCGAGCTGATGCGCCGCAAGGGGCTGGCCGAGGCCGTCGCCGACGCCTCCCCCGCGATGATCCTGGAGGAGGACGCGCAGGGCTCCCGGATCGTCGTCGACAAGCTGGTCCAGGGCCGGACGAGCGCCGAGGGCTCCGCGGTGACGTTCCTGCCGACGGCCTTCGGCTGGCCGCACCTCTTCGCCCTCTACGCGCCCGGCTGGCAGCCCGTCGTCCAGTACCCGATCCCCGCCCGCGACCTGGGCGGCGGGGTCTCCGTCGAGGAGGTCAAGCTCCGTGTGGAGGCCGTCGCGCACCCCATGCGGATGCGGCTCTGCCGCAGTCTGGCCCGCGGCGCGCTGACGACGAGCGAGCTGGCCGACGCGTACGGCATCACCGCGCCCGAGGTCTCCCGGCACCTCGCGGTCATGAAGAAGGCCGGTCTGCTCACGACCCAGCGGCGCGGCCGGTACGTCCTGCACCAGCTGGACGTCTCGGTCATCGCCCGGCTCGGCAGCGACTTCCTGGAGTCGGTGCTGCGGTAGGCGGTGTCCTGTCGGCCGGGCTCCTGGGCCGCCGGTGCGTCAGGCCGTGCCGCCGCCCGCCCGGACCAGGCCCGACTCGTAGGCGAGGACGACGACCTGGACCCGGTCGCGCAGGCCCAGCTTGGTGAGGATGCGGCCCACGTGGGTCTTCACCGTGGCCTCGGAGAGGACCAGGCGGGCGGCGATCTCGCCGTTCGACAGGCCCTGCGCGACCAGCATCATCACCTCGCGCTCCCGGTCCGTCAGCCGCGCCAGGGCGCCGTCGACGGCGCGCGTCTCCTTGCCCGTCGACGGGAGCATCGGCGAGAAGCGGTCCAGGAGCCGGCGGGTGGTGGAGGGCGCGACCACCGCGTCCCCGCTGTGCACCGAGCGGATCGCGCCGAGCAGCTCGGCCGGCGGCACGTCCTTCAGCATGAAGCCGCTGGCGCCCGCCTTGAGCCCGGAGAACGCGTACTCGTCGAGGTCGAAGGTGGTCAGGATCAGCACCTTCGGCGCGTCCGGCTGGGAGCAGATCCGCCGGGTCGTCTCCACGCCGTCCAGCTTGGGCATCCGCACGTCCATCAGCACGACGTCGACCGCCGTGGACCGCAGCACCTCAAGGGCCTCGACCCCGTCGCCCGCCTCCGCCACGACCTCCATGTCCGGCTGGGCGGCGAGCACCATGCGGAAACCGGTGCGCAGCAGCACCTGGTCGTCGACGAGCATCACACGGATGGACATGTCAGGAAGTCCTCTTCTGGTGGGCGGGGCGATGTCCTAGTGGGCGGGCTTGAGGGGGAGGAGGGCGCTGATCCGGAAACCGCCGCCCGGGCGCGGTCCCGCGTCCAGCGTGCCGCCGACCATGCCGACCCGTTCCCGCATGCCGATCAGACCATGCCCACGGCCGTCGGCACCCCCGTCCTCGTACATCTCCTGCGGCGCTCCGCGGCCGTCGTCCTCGACGAGCAGCCCGAGGCCGTCGTCGAAGTAGACCAGCCGGACGCTGGCGCCGACGTCCGGCCCGCCGTGCTTGCGGGTGTTGGTCAGGGCTTCCTGCACGATCCGGTACGCGGTCAGCTCGACGCCGCTCGGCAGCGGGCGGGGGCTGCCCTCGATCGCGAAGTCGACGGTGAGACCGGCGCTGCGGACCTGCTCGACGAGGTCCTCGATCTGCCGCACGTCGGGCTGGGGCACGTACTCCCCGGCCTCCTGGTGCTCCCCGGTCCGCAGGATGCCGAGCAGCCGGCGCATCTCGGCGAGGGCCTGCCGGCCGGTGGTGGAGATCGTGTCCAGGGCCTGCCGGGCGGTCTCCGGGGAGGACTCCATGACGTAGGCGGCGCCGTCGGCCTGGACCACCATCACCGACACGTTGTGCGCGACGACGTCGTGCAGCTCGCGGGCGATCCGGGCCCGCTCGGCGGCGACCGCGACCTTGGCCTGGGCCTCGCGCTCCTTCTCCAGGCGGGAGGCCCTCTCCTCCAGCTGCGCGAAGTAGGCGCGGCGGGTGCGGAGCGAGTCGCCGAGGACCCAGGCGAGCGCGAACGGCACGGTCATGATCACGGTGAAGAAGATCTTGGCGGCGCCGGATTCGGTGCCCTCTATCGGCCATCTCAGCTGGGAGAGCGTGGAGGCGCAGAGGCCGCCGGCGAGCGCGAGCCGGGACGCCCAGCGGGGTCCGTCGTGCGCCGCGACGGTGAAGATGATCACGAGCATGGCGAAGTCGGCCAGGAACGGCCGCAGGCCGAAGACGAGCTGGGCGACGCCCAGGGCGACCGCGAGCAGCAGCATCTTCTCGGGCGCGCGCCGGCGCAGGGCCACGGCCAGGGAGAAGAGCGCGGCGACGGCGCCGTACGCGACGGGGTGGCCGACCGCCGGGTAGGTCGTCCCCACCCACAGCAGGGAGAACCCGAGGAGGACGACGGCCCAGAAGGTGTCGACGCCCGTCGGGTGTCTGCGGATGAAGTCGTAGAGGCGCTGCACGTCACCCAGAGTAGGGACAGAGAGATGGTGCAGGGATCAACCGTGGGGTCGATCCTTGGCGGGGGGCCCGTACTCCCCGAGGTGGAGACTGGGGCCCGTGATGGATGAGACGTGTCAGTGGCAGGGGTGGCGGGCGGCCGCGGAGCGGGCGCTGTACGGCCCCGGGGGCTTCTATCTGCGACCCGAGGGTCCTGCGGGGCACTTCCGCACCTCGGTGCACGCCTCCCCCCTCTTCGCGGCGGCCGTGGCCCGGCTGCTCGGAGAGGTCGCGGAGGAGCTCGGGTCGGCCCGGGTGGACCTGGTGGACGTGGGCGCGGGCCGCGGCGAGCTGCTCACCGGGGTGCTCGCGGCGACCGCCGGAAGCGGCCTCGCCGTCCGGGCGGTCGCGGTGGAGCGCGCCGCCCGGCCGGCCGGGCTCGACCCCCGGATCGAGTGGACGGACCGGGTGCCGGAGGGCGTGCGCGGGCTGCTCTTCGCGAACGAGTGGCTCGACAACGTGCCGGCGGACGTCGCCGAGGTCGACGAGGCGGGCGCCGCCCGGTACGTGGAGGTCCGCCCGGACGGCACGGAACGGCTCGGCCCGCCCGTCTCCGGCCCCGACGCGGAGTGGCTGGCCCGCTGGTGGCCGCCGGCCGGTCCCGGCACCCGGGCCGAGATCGGGCGCCCCCGCGACGAGGCGTGGGCCACGGCGGTCGGCCGCCTCGCGGCGGGCCGCGCGGTGGCCGTCGACTACGCCCACGTACGGGCCGCCCGGCCGCCCTTCGGCTCCCTCACCGGCTTCCGCGCGGGCCGCGAGGTGACGCCCGTCCCCGACGGCACCTGCGACCTGACCGCCCACGTGGCACTGGACGCGTGCGGCACCGCGGCGGCCGGGCTCCCGGCGGCCGAGCTGGTCACCCAGCGGGAGGCGCTGCGGCGGCTCGGGGTGTCCGGGGGACGGCCGCCGCTCTCCCTGGCCTCCTCCGACCCCGCCGGCTACGTGCGCGCGCTGGCCTCGGCCGGCGAGGCGGCCGAGCTCACCGCACGCGGCGGGCTCGGCGACTTCCTGTGGCTGGTCCAGCGGGTCCCGGCCGGCAGGTGAACGGGGCGGGCGGCGGGCTCGGGGCAAGGGGGATACTGTCCCGCATGACGGAGACGACGGTCGGCATCGGCGGCGCGGCGGAGAGCACCGACATGGTGCTGAACATCGGGCCGCAGCACCCTTCGACCCACGGTGTGCTCCGGCTCCGGCTCGTGCTCGACGGCGAGGTCGTCCGGCAGGCCGAGCCGGTGATCGGCTACATGCACCGCGGCGCCGAGAAGCTCTTCGAGGCGCGGGACTACCGGCAGATCATCATGCTGGCCAACCGACACGACTGGCTCTCCGCGTTCTCCAACGAGCTCGGCGTGGTGATGGCCGTCGAGCGGATGCTGGGCATGGAGGTCCCCGAGCGGGCCGTGTGGACCCGGACCCTCCTCGCCGAGCTGAACCGCGTCCTCAACCACCTGATGTTCCTCGGCTCGTACCCCCTGGAACTCGGCGGGATCACCCCGGTCTTCCACGCCTTCCGGGAGCGCGAGGAGCTCCAGGCGGTGATGGAGGAGGTGTCCGGCGGCCGGATGCACTACATGTTCAACCGGGTCGGCGGCCTCAAGGAGGACCTGCCGGCCGGGTGGCTGGGACGGGCGCGGCAGGCGGTCGCGGACGTGCGGTCGCGGATGGACGTGTACGACAAGCTGGTCCTCGGCAACGAGATCTTCCGGGGCCGTACCCGCGGGGTCGGTGTCCTGTCGCCGGCCGCGGTCCACGCGTACGGGGTGTCGGGGCCCATCGCCCGCGCCTCGGGCGTCGACTTCGACCTGCGCCGCGACGAGCCGTACCTCGCCTACGGGGAGCTTCAGGACACCCTGCGGGTCGTGGTGCGCGAGGAGGGCGACTGCCTCGCCCGGTTCGAGTGCCTGCTGGACCAGACCCACAACTCCCTGGACCTGGCGGACGCCTGCCTGGACCGGATGGCGGAGCTGCCCCAGGGGCCGATCAACCAGCGGCTGCCGAAGGTGCTCAAGGCCCCGGAGGGCCACACGTACGCGTGGACCGAGAACCCGCTCGGCATCAACGGCTACTACCTGGTGTCGAAGGGCGAGAAGACCCCGTACCGGCTGAAGCTGCGCTCGGCGTCGTTCAACAACATCCAGGCCCTGGTCGAGCTGCTGCCGGGGACGCTCGTCGCCGACATGGTCGCGATCCTCGGCTCGCTGTTCTTCGTCGTCGGCGACATCGACAAGTAGGCGACGGGCCGGGACGGGCCGGCCGTCGCCGCGCCCTGGCACGACGAAGCCCCGCCGTTTCGCGGCGGGGCTTCGTCGTGCCGGGGGCGGGGCTTCGTCGTGCCGGGGCCGTCCGGGCCCGGACGGCGGTGCGTCAGGAGCTGACGGCGCCGCGCAGTTCGGCCACGTCGATCTGCTCGGTCTCGTCGTGCGCGGTCAGGTCGATGACCTGGCCGATCGCGCGCGGCGGGGCCGCCACGCGCGGCACGGTCACTGCGGCGGCGGTGGGGTTGCCGACCGGGGTGAGGAACGGGGCACCGGCCGAGGTCTCGGCGGCGAGGACCTCCTCGAGGACCTCCTCGCCCACGACGTCGGCGAGGTCGGTGTGCTGGACGGCCTCGATGGCCGCCGCCGCCTTCTGCATACCGAAGAAGTCGAAGCCGCCCTCGGGGCGCGGGACGGGCCTGCGGGCCGCGTACGGGACGATCGCGCTCGCGGTCGGCACCGCGGGCAGGGCGGTGGGGGCGGACACGGCCGGCGGGAGGGCGAGAGCGGCGGCGGCCGGACGGGCGTGCTCGGTTCCGGCGGCCGCCGCGTGCTTCCCCTGCGGTTCCTCCGTCTCACGGGCCCGCTCGGCGAGGTCACGGGCGCGGGCCGCCTCGGTGGTGCGGCGGGCCTGCTGCGCGGCGGCGTTGCGCGGGAGGTCGCGCAGCGCCTGGGCGGCGCGGCGGTATGCCTCGGGGGTGGGTGTGGCCCCGGCGGCCGGCAGCGCCTTGGCCCCGGTGGCGGTGGTCTCCAGGGCGAGGACGCGGCGGCCCTCCAGGGCACTGGCCCGCTCGGTCTCGGCCGTGGCGTACCGGCGCAGGAGGTCGGCGTGCTCACCGCGCAGCGCGGCGAGCTCCACGCGCTTGGCGCGGAGCTTGGCGTCGAGCTTGGCGCGCAGGGCGCGGGACTCGTCCAGGTCGGACTCCAGCTCGGCGGTCCGCTCCTCGGACTTCCACTGGTCGGCGGTACGCGCCCGGTCGAGCTCGGCGACCCGCAGTCCGGCGCTCCGGTCCCAGCTGCGCATGAGGACGGCACCGGTGACGGCGGCCGCCGCCGCGGCGGCGGCGAGCAGCCGGACGACCACCAGGTCGCCGGGCAGCCAGGCGGCCGCGGCGCACACGACCGCGGCGCCGGCGACCGCGGAGGGCGGCAGCAGCTTGTGCAGAGGCGGGGAATGGCGGTGGCGTCCACGTGGCATGGCCTGAAATTTACCGTGCGTAGGCACTGTGTGGGGTGTCGGCCCGGCAATCTCTTGGCCACTTCTCGCCACAGGAAGTGGATACCAACCGTTCCGGTTCCGTTTCGGGCCGACTCCCCTCACCCGGGGACTACTTGTCGACCAGCCCCTTCTCCACCAGATAGGTCTTGGCGACGTCCTCCGGCTTCGCCCGCTCGGCGTCCACCTTGCGGTTGAGTTCGGCGAGATCCGCTGTGGTCAGCACCTGGGTGAGCCGGTCGAGCGCGGCGGCTATCTCGGGAGAACCGGCGTCCTTGGCGTTGACCACGGGCAGCACGTTGTCGGCGTTCTGCAGCTTCTTGTCATCGGTGAGGAAGACCAGGCCGTAGCCGTCGATCGTGGCGTCCGTGGTGGTGGTCAGGACCAGCTGGTCCACACCGTCCTTGACCGCCTGCTTCGCCTGCGGGGTGCCGACGCCCTTGGGGTCGATCCCGGTCACGTCGATCCCGTACGTCTTCTTCAGACCGGGCGCGCAGAACGGCCGTACCGCGCATTCGTCACCGGCCGCGATCTTCACCTTCAGCTTGGAACGGCCGAGATCGGAAAGGGTCGTCAGCTTGTTCTTCGCGGCGAATTCCTTCGTCACCGCGAAGGCGTTCTGATCGACGGCCGCACCGACCGCGAGCACCTTCAGACCGCGCGGTTCCGCGAGCTTCCGCAGCGCCTCCACCGTCGCCGTCGCGTCACCCGAGGCGACCGGCTTCTCCTCGGGCGCCTTCGGCCCGTTCACCTTCGCGTTGAGGAATTCCGCGATCGTCGCCGCGTATTCCGGTACGACGTCGATCTCGCCCTTCTCCAAGGACGGCTCGTACAGCTCGCGATTCTTCACGGTGGTGATCGACACGGAGTATCCGGCGTCCCCCAGCACCTGGGCGTACAGCTCGGCGAGGACCTTGGCCTCGGTGAAGGCCGCGGCGCCCACCACCAGCGAGCCCTTCTTCGCGCTCCCGGTGCCCCCGGAGCTCTTCTTGCCCTCCTCCAGGCTGTCACCGCCGCACGCGGCGAGCCCGACGGTCAGCGCCGCCGTACCCAGTACCGCGCCCGCGATACGCGAGACCCTGTTCACGAGATCACCCATCCCCAGTCAGCGTTCAGTAAGTCGTTCGAAGCGCGCGCGTCGCGCGCGTCCTGCGCGTCCTTCGACGCGTGCGAGTCCGTCGAAGCGTGCGAGCTGGCCGAAGAGGCGCTCCGCGCCCACCAGCGCGCCCTCCACCAGGAGGGCCAGCAGGGCCACGAGCACCGCACCGGCGACGACCTGCGCGGTGTCGTACGTGGCGAAGCCCGCGGTGATGATCCGGCCCAGGCCGCCCTGGCCGACCATCGCCGCGACCGTCGCCGTGGCCACCACCTGCACCGCCGCCGACCGCACCCCGGTCATCACCACCGGCCGGGCCAGCGGGAGTTCGACCTTGCGGAAGAGCTGGCCACCCGTCATCCCCATGCCCCGCGCGGCCCGCACGGCGGCCCGGTCCACCTCCCGCACCCCCACGTACGCGTTGGTGAGGAGCGGGGGTATCGCGAAGAGCACCAGGGCCACGACGGTCGGCACGTACCCGGCGTTCCGCAGGGGCGACACCATGAACAGGGCGAGGACCGCGAAGACGGGGATCGCCCGCCCCACGTTCGACACGTTCACCGCGAGCGCCCCGCCCCGGCCGAGGTGGCCGAGCCACAGCCCCAGCGGCAGCGCGAGCGCCCCGGCGATCAGCAGCGCCGCCCCGCTCACGTACACGTGCTCGGCGAGCCGCTGCCCGACGCCGTCCTCGCCCGCCCAGTGCGCGCCGGTGGTGAGCCAGGCCCAGGCATCCGTCACGACCCCCATCTCACCCACCCCCCGGCGCGGTCCGTATCCGGGTCCACGGCGTGAGCAGCCGCTGGAGGCCCAGGAGGAGCAGGTCGGCGACGACGGCGAGCAGCACGCACAGCACCGAGGCGGCGAGCATCTGCGCCTTGAAGAAGGTCGGCAGCGCGTCCTCGATGAGGTTGCCGAGTCCGCCGCGGCCGACGACCGAGCCGACCGTGGTCAACGCGATCGTGGAGACCGTCGCCATCCGGACGCCGGCCATCAGCACCGGGAGCGCCAGCGGGAGTTCGACCTGCCACAGCAGCCGCCACGAGCCGTACCCCATGCCCCGCGCGGCCTCCCGTGTCTCGGCCGGCACCGCGGCGAGCCCGGCCAGCGTGTTCCGCACGAGGATCGTCAGGGCGTACAGCACGAGCCCGGTCACCACCAGCGCCGCCGACAGCCCGAAGAAGGGCAGGAGCAGCGAGAACATCGCGAGCGACGGCACCGTGTAGAGCAGGGTGGTGAGGCCGAGGACCGGACCGGCGAACCGGGGCCTGGCCCGCACGAGGAGCGCGAGGGGCACCGAGACGGCGAGGGCGATCAGCACGGACGCGACCGTGATTCCCACATGCTGGAGCAGCGCGTCCGTCAACTCCCGGCTGCGCGTACGCAGATACTCCCCGCAGATCCAGTCGTTCGCGACCAGACAGTTCGGCGCGCTCATCGTCCCTCCCCCCGGGGCTCCACCCTCCCGAACGCTTGTCTGACGACCCTAACCCCCGCCACCGACAATCCCCGGAACTCGCCACAATGCGGCAACACGCCCTTCACACACCCCCGGCACCCAGGGGCCAGAATGGGGAACCATGATCCGGTTCGAGCACGTGACCAAGCGGTACGCCGACGGCACCACCGCCGTCGACGACCTCTCCTTCGAGGTCGCCGAGGGCGAACTCGTCACCCTGGTCGGGCCGTCCGGCTGCGGCAAGACGACCACGATGATGATGGTGAACCGGCTCGTCGAGCCGACCTCGGGCCGCGTCCTCGTCGACGGCGAGGACATCTCCGGCGTCGACCCGGTCGCCCTGCGCCGCAAGATCGGCTACGTCATCCAGCAGGTCGGGCTCTTCCCCCACCGGACCGTCCTCGACAACACGGCGACCGTCCCCGCCCTCCTCGGCTGGAAGAAGGCCGCCGCACGCGCGCGTGCCGCCGAACTCCTCGACCTCGTCGGCCTCGACCCGGCCACCTACGGCCCGCGCTACCCCGCCCAGCTCTCCGGCGGACAGCGCCAGCGCGTCGGCGTCGCCCGCGCCCTCGCCGCCGACCCGCCCGTCCTGCTCATGGACGAGCCCTTCGGCGCCGTCGACCCCGTCGTCCGCGAACGCCTCCAGAACGAGTTCCTCGCCCTCCAGGCCACCGTCCGCAAGACGGTCCTCCTCGTCACCCACGACATCGAGGAAGCCGTCCGCATGGGCGACCGCATGGCCGTCTACGGGCAGGGCCGCATCGAGCAGTTCGACGCCCCGGCCACCGTCCTCGCCTCCCCCGCCACCCCCTACGTCGCGGACTTCGTCGGCAGCGACCGCGGCCTCAAACGGCTCGCCGTCACCCCGGTCACCAAGGCCGACCTCGACCCGTGGGCGAAGGACGCCGGGACCCCGGAGGACGGCGCCCCCGCCCCCGTACCCCTCGGGACCTCCCTGAAGGACGCCCTCGCCGTACTCCTCCAGCACGACACCGGCCGCCTCACGGTCACCGGCGCCGACGGCGACCCGCTCGGCGTCCTCACCCCGGCCGGCGTCCACCGCGCCCTGCGCCGGGCCACCCAGGAGTGACCGGGGCCGGTGCGCGCACCGGCCGGGCGGCGGCGGAGCCGGGCGGCGACACCCGGATCAGGTGGCGCTGAGCTTTCCGCCCATCCAGACAAGACCCGCCGGGATCTCCCGGTTCCACGTGTTGAAGTTGTGGCCGCCGCTCTCCAGCGTGATCGACGAGACCTCCGCCGGACTCTTCACCTTCCGGACGAACTCCCGCGTGCCCTTCAGGTTGTCCTCGCCCCGCTTCGACGTCGTCACCAGGAACGACGAGTTCCCCTGCGGCAGGTGGTCCAGGCTCCACAGCAGGTCGGACCGCTTGCGCAGCCGGTCGTCGCCATGGAAGAGATCACCCGTCGTGACGTCCTCCGCGGCCCGGTAGTACGCCGAGAACCCCGCCCCCGCCGCGAACCGGTCCGGATGGTGCAGCGCGATCTTCAGCGCGCAGTACGCCCCCGTGGAGTTCCCCATGAACCCCCAGTTCCGGGGCTTCGTCCCCACCCGGTACGTCTCCGAGACAGCCCTCGGCAGATCCTCCGCGAAGAAGGTCTCCGTCTGCGGACCCCCGGGGACGTCCACGCACTCGGTGTCCCGCGGCGGTGCCACCGTCGGACGCAGCATCACCAGGATCATCGGCTGCATCCGCCCCTCCCTCGCCTGGACGTACGCCGTCTTGGGGTACTTCAGCCCCTTGATCAGGTTCTCCGCCATGCCCGGATATCCGGTGAGCACCACCGCCGCCGGGAACGTCCGCTTCGCGTACCGCGCCTGGAAGTACTCCGGAGGGAGGTACACGTACGCCGGCGAGACGATCCCGGACCGGTCCCCCGCTATGACGACCTTCTGTATCTGACCGCCGATCGCGGGACGCCCGGCGCCCGGCACGTCGAGCGTCCGCGTCCCCACCACCCGGACGTCCTTCGAACCCGCCGCGTGGTCGACGACCACCCCCATGCCCTGCTCCCGGCCGAAGAGGTCGGCCCACGAACCGTAGAAGAGGAACGACCGGTTCGCCGCCAGTCCCACCGCCGCGAACAGCGCCACCTGGGTCACGAGCAGCAGCCCCACCCGCCCCACGACGCGACGCCACCCGCTCCGCGCGAGCCGCGGCCACAGCAGCACCGTGGCCACGAACAGCAGCACGGCCAGCGCCACTGCCGACCAGAGCACCTTGTCGCTGGTGAGTCCCATGAGACGACCGAGCCTTCTTTCCGAGAATTTCCTGTGAACCGATGAACCCGACACCGCACGGCTCCGTCCTAGAAGGCGCACCAGCCGGAACGGCCCGCCGAACGCGCAGCGAGGCCCGACCGGAGTCGAGAGCCCTCGCAGGACCCCTCGCGGGACCACGGGAACCACGGGAAGCACGGGAAGCCATGTCTGTCACGGTAGATGGGGACAAATCAGGATTGGTTCCGGTTCGGGTACGCCGGATTCTCCGCGGCCCCCGGCCCGAGAAGGTCCCCGCCCTCGTCGGCACGGCCTGCACCCTCATCGGACTCATCGACATCGCCGCCGGAGTCTTCCCCCGATTCCGCGCCAGCCGCATGCACGCCGTCGCCGAAGTCCTCCCCGGCACCCTCGGCCCCCTCTCCGCCGCCCTCTCCCTGAGCGCCGGCGTCCTCCTCCTGCTCCTCGCCCACGGCCTCAAACGCCACAAACGCCGCGCCTGGCGTGCCGCCGTCGTCCTGCTCCCCCTCGGCGGCCTGGCCCAGTTCGTCTGGCGCCACTCCGTCCTCGGCGCCCTCCTCTCCCTCGCCCTCCTCGCCCTGCTGCTGCGCCACCGGAGCGAATTCGCCGCACTGCCCGACCCCCGCAGCCGCTGGCGCGCCCTCGCCAACTTCGTCGTCATGGGGGCCGGATCCATCGCCCTCGGCCTCGTCATCGTCAGCGCCCACCCCCGCCGCGTCATCGGCAGCCCCAGCCTCGCCGACCGCCTCGAACACGTCCTGTACGGACTCTTCGGCGTCGAAGGCCCCGTCGGCTACACCAAGGGCGTCGACTGGACCGTCGGCTACTCCCTCGGCGCCCTCGGCATGCTCACCGCCCTCACCACCATCTACCTCGCGTTCCGCCCCGAACACCCCGCCGCCCGCCTCACCGACGACGACGAGACCCGCCTGCGCGCCCTCCTCGACCAGCACGGCGGCCGCGACTCCCTCGGCCACTTCGCACTCCGCAGCGACAAGGGCGTCGTCTTCTCCCCCAGCGGCAAGGCCGCCGTCTGCTACCGCGTCGTCTCCGGCGTCATGCTCGCCAGCGGCGACCCCATCGGCGACGTCGAAGCCTGGCCCGGCGCCATCGAACGCTTCATGGACGAAGCCAAGGCCCACTCCTGGACCCCCGCCGTCATGGGCTGCTCCGAGACCGGCGGCCAGGTCTGGACCCGCGAGACCGGCCTCGACGCCCTCGAACTCGGCGACGAAGCCGTCGTCGACGTCGCGGACTTCTCCCTCGCCGGCCGCGCCATGCGCAACGTCCGCCAGATGGTGAAACGCATCGAACGCAACGGCTACACCACCCGGGTCCGCCGCGTCCGCGACCTCGACGAAGACGAACTCGCCCACGTCCGCCGCGCCGCCGCCGCCTGGCGCGGCACCGACACCGAGCGCGGCTTCTCCATGGCCCTCGGCCGCATCGGCGCCCCCGGCGACGGCGACGCCGTCATAGCGACCGCCCACAAGCACGACGACGACAACACCGCATCCCCCTACGGCGACCTCAAGGCGATCATCCACTTCGTCCCCTGGGGCCCCGACGGCATGTCCCTCGAACTCATGCGCCGCGACCGCTCCGCCGACCCCGGCATGAACGAACTCCTGATCGTCGCCGCCCTCCAGGCCGCGCCCGACCTCGGCATCGAACGCGTCTCGCTCAACTTCGCCATGTTCCGGTCCGCCCTCGCCCGCGGCGAGAAGATCGGCGCCGGCCCCGTGCTCCGCGTCTGGCGCGGCCTGCTCGTCTTCCTCTCCCGCTGGTTCCAGATCGAGTCGCTCTACAAGTTCAACGCCAAGTTCCGGCCACGCTGGGAACCCCGCTTCGTCGTCTACCGCGCCAGCCGCGACCTCCCCCGCATCGGCTTCGCCGCCATGCAGGCCGAAGGCTTCGTCAACCTCTCCCTGCCCCGCCCCTTCACCCGCCGACGCCCCGCACCGACCCCCCGGCCCTGCGCCCACATCGTCCCGGCCACCGCCGAGCGCGAGGTCCGCGCGGCCTGATCTCGCCCCAGGGCCCTACGCTGGACACATGAGTACGACGATCGACCGGGGCACCGCCCGGGGCCTGCCGGAGTGGGACCGCTGCGCGGTCATGGGCGTGGTCAACGTGACCCCCGACTCCTTCTCCGACGGCGGCCGCTGGTTCGACACCACGGCCGCCGTCAAACACGGCCTCGAACTCGTCGCCGAAGGCGCCGACCTCGTCGACGTCGGCGGCGAATCCACCCGACCGGGCGCCACCCGCGTCGACGAGGAAGAAGAACTCCGCCGCGTCGTCCCCGTGGTCCGCGGCCTCGCCGCCGAAGGCGTCACCGTCTCCGTCGACACCATGCGCGCCCGGGTCGCCGCCCGCGCCGTCGACGCCGGCGCCGTCCTCGTCAACGACGTCAGCGGCGGCCTCGCCGACCCGGCCATGGTCCCCGCCGTCGCCGCCGCCGAGGTCCCCTTCGTCGTCATGCACTGGCGCGGCTTCAGCCAGGACATGAACAGCCTCGCCGTCTACGACGACGTCGTCGGCGAGGTCGTCGGCGAACTCCGCACCCGCCTGGAAGCCGTCGTCGCCGGCGGCGTCCACCCCGAACGCATCGTCGTCGACCCCGGCCTCGGCTTCGCCAAGCTCGCCCCCCACGACCTCGCCCTCGTCGCCCATCTCCCCGAGCTCCGCGCCCTCGGCCGGCCCCTCCTGGTCGCCGCCTCCCGCAAACGCTTCCTCGGCCACGTCCTCACCCGCGAGGGCGCCGCCCCGCCGCCCGCCCGCGAACGCGACGCCGCCACCGCCGCCGTCTCCGCCCTCGCCGCCCACGCGGGCGCGTGGGCCGTCCGCGTCCACGAGGTCAGGGCCACCGCCGACGCCGTACGAGTCGCCCGAGCCGTCGAGGGAGCCGCGTGAGCCGCACGGGCCGCAGCACCGACGAAGCGGCCGTCGAAGCCGCCAACACCGCCTTCTACGAGGCGATGGAGACCGGCGACTTCGAAGGCGTCTCCGCCCTCTGGCTCGACGACGGCGCGACCCCCATCACCTGCGTCCACCCCGGCTGGCCCGTCCTCACCGGCCGCGGCGACGTCCTCCGCTCGTACGCCCTGATCATGGCGAACACCGAGTACATCCAGTTCTTCCTCACCGACCTGGAGATCTCCCTCGCCGACGGCACCGCCGTGGTCACCTGCACCGAGAACATCCTCAGCGGAGGTCCCGCCGAGGACGGCGCCGAGCTCGGCCCCCTCGTCGGCCAGCTCGTGGTCGCCACCAACGTGTTCCGCCGCACCCCCGACGGCTGGAAGATCTGGTCCCACCACGCCTCCCCCGTCCTCACCGACAACGACGAAGAGGACACCGAACGGCCCGGCGTCGACGGCACCGAACCCCCCGCCTGACCCGCCCACGCCCCCCAAGGGCAAGCGCTGTCGGTCCCCGCAGGTAGATTCGACAGTGGACACCCGGCCGTCCGCACCCGGCTGCGTGGCCACCCGAACTACGACAGCAGGAGTGATTCGCGTGGATCGTGTCGCGCTGCGCGGCCTCAAGGCCCGAGGCCACCACGGCGTCTTCCCCAAGGAGCGCGAGGAGGGCCAGACCTTCATCGTGGACCTGGTCCTCGGCCTGGACACCCGCCCCGCGGCGGCCGACGACGACCTGGCGAAGACCGTGCACTACGGCATCGTCGCCGAAGAGGTCGTCGACGTCGTCCAGGGCGAACCCGTCGACCTCATCGAAACCCTCGCCGAGCGCATCGCCCAGCAATGCCTCAGCCACGCCGGGGTCCAGGAGGTGGAAGTCGTCGTCCACAAGCCGGACGCACCCATCACCGTGCCCTTCGACGACGTCACCATCACGATCACCCGGAGCCGACGATGAAGCCGACGCAGAGCGACCCCACCGTCCAGCCCGTACCGGCCTCCGTCGTCGCGACCGTCGACGCCGCCGACACCACCCTCTCCAACCCCCGCTGGGCCGTCCTCGCCCTCGGCGCCAACCTCGGCAACCGCCTGGAGACCCTCCAGGGGGCCGTCGACGCCCTGGCGGACACCCCGGGCCTCCGGGTCAAGGCCGTCTCCCCCGTCTACGAGACGGAGCCCTGGGGCGTCGAGCCCGGCAGCCAGCCCTCCTACCTGAACGCCGTCGCCCTGGTCAGGACGACGCTGCCGCCCTCCTCCCTGCTGGAGCGCGCCCAGGCCGTCGAGGAGGCGTTCCACCGCGTCCGCGAGGAGCGCTGGGGCGCCCGCACCCTGGACGTCGACATCATCACGTACGCGGACGTCGTCTCCGAGGACCCCGTCCTCACCCTCCCGCACCCCCGCGCCCACCAGCGCGCCTTCGTCCTCGCCCCCTGGCAGGACATCGACCCCGAGGCCCAGCTCCCCGGCCACGGCACCGTCGCCGCGCTCCTCGCCGCCCTCGGCCGCGACGACGTCACTCCCCGTGTCGACCTGGAACTCCGTCTGCCCGAGTAGTCGTTAGGCTCGTGGCAACCGCCCGCGACCACATGAAGGACACCCGGTGAAACAACTGCGGCTGAAGGTGCTCGCCGGACTGTTCCTCGTGGCCGGCATCCTCTCCTGGGGTGCCGCCCGCCTCTGGGACTCGGTCGGCACCCTCCCCAGCGTGCCGATCGCCGCACCCATCGTCCTCGCCGTGATCGCCGTCGTCCTCACCGCGACCGCCCTCTCGATCCGGGTCCGCCTCAAGGCCCAGCGCGAGCGCCGCCCCGGCGCCAAGGGCGTCGAACCCCTCATGGCGGCCCGCGCCGTGGTCTTCGGCCAGGCCAGCGCCCTGGTCGCCTCCCTCGTCGCCGGCATGTACGGCGGCACCGGCGTCTTCCTGCTCGGATCCCTCGACGTCCCCGCCCGCCGCGACCAGGCCCTCTACGCCGCCCTCGCCGTCGCCGCGGGCATCGCCGTCATCGCCGCCGCCCTCTTCCTGGAACGCGTCTGCAAGCTCCCCGACGACGACGAGAACGGCAAGGGCCACGCCCCCGTCTCCTGAAACCCCGAAGCACACCCCTTCCCTGCTCTGCCCCGCCTCCTACCAGGGCTCCCGCACGAGGTGCCCGTTCACCAGTGCCGCATCGCGTCGGACAGGTACGAGGAGACGACCCGCACCCGGAAGCCCGGCAGGTCGCGCTTCAGATAGCCGGAGGGCCGGCTCACCGCTTCCAGACGGGCGGGCAAGCCGGTGCAGGTGGTCAGCGCAGCCGCGTATCGGGAGGCGAAGCCCTCCTCGTTCACGACCAGCGACACGTAGTTCCTGCCGACCGTACCGTCGGCGCAGGTGGCCCCGACGAAGTAGCCGAACTCGTACCCCGGCCTGATCGTCAGCCGTTCCCGGCACAGCTTCCGTGCATGCGTCCAGGCGATCGTCGTCCCCGCAGCGCCCGCCGCGCGTGCCCACCCGTCCGGCGTGGCAAGGAGCAGGTCCGGGCTGGCGGTGAAGGTCATGTGGTCGGTAACCACATCGACGGCAGCACGCGCCTTCGCCGCCCTCACGTCCACGACCGTGGTCTGCACCGTCCGGTCGCCGTCCAGCGTCCACATCGCACTGCCCGGAGCGACGTTCTTTGCCTGGACACAGCCGTCCACGAGGTTCACCAGCATCTTGCTGGTGGGCCCGTACCCCATACCGATCCCCCCTTGATCAGCGATCAACTCCACTGATCAAGGACGGTAGGGAGCAAGACGGACAGCCCGCCACTAACGGGCCATT
This sequence comes from Streptomyces sp. NPDC059534, assembly GCF_042743475.1. NCBI lineage: Bacteria > Bacillati > Actinomycetota > Actinomycetes > Kitasatosporales > Streptomycetaceae > Streptomyces > Streptomyces sp. NPDC059534. Next base: position 130,009 of record NZ_JBHWAQ010000012.1, on the reverse strand, counting down.
ATCAGGGACATAGCCTCGGCGCGTGTAGTAGCGTCACGAAGTTGCCCACGTACCGCCGAGGTCGTCGTCTTCGCGCCCGGTTTACGGACACCGCGCAGAGCCATGCACATGTGCTCCGCCTCGATGACGACGATCGCACCACGGGCATCGAGGATGCGCATCAGCGAGTCGGCGATCTGCGTCGTCAGGCGCTCCTGGACCTGCGGGCGGCGCGCGAAGACTTCGACGAGACGAGCCAGCTTGGACAGGCCGGTGATCTTGCCCGATTCAGCCGGAATGTAACCAATGTGAGCTACGCCATGGAATGGCAGCAAATGATGTTCACACTGACTTGTCAGTTCGATGTCCTTCACGAGGACCATCTCGTCGTGTCCGAGGTCGAACGTCGTCGTCAGAACGTCCTCGGGCTTCTGCCACAGCCCCGCGAACAGCTCCTTGTACGCCCGCGCCACCCGCGCCGGTGTCTCGCGCAGGCCCTCGCGGTCGGGGTCCTCGCCGACGGCGATGAGGAGTTCGCGGACGGCGGCCTCGGCGCGCTTCTCGTCGAACTCGCCGATCGTGCCCTCGCCGTCCAGGGTCACCGGGTCGGTCATCTCTGTGCCTCGTTCCGTCTGACTGATGTGCGCGAAAAGCCGCGCCCCCACAGGCTAAAACCTGTGGGGGCGCGGCAGCCATTCCGGGGTGGGACGGTCAGTCCTCGGGGGTGTCGACCGGGGCGATGTCGATGCCCTTGGTGGTGTCGACCACCGGGGCCGCCGTGCCGTTGGCGCTGTTCGTCAGGGCGAGCTCCTTGGGGGAGAGCACCGGCGGACGCGTCGAGGGCGTGCGGCGGGAGGAGCCGGTCCAGGCCGGGCGGGCCGGACGCTTGACGATGGGGGCGAAGATCTCGGCGATCTCCTCCTTGCCCAGCGTCTCCTTCTCCAGCAGGGCGAGGACCAGGTTGTCGAGAAGGTCACGGTTCTCGACGAGGATCTCCCATGCCTCGTTGTGCGCGGTCTCGATGAGCTTCTTGACCTCTTCGTCGACCAGCGCCGCGACCTCTTCCGAGTAGTCGCGCTGGTGCGCCATCTCGCGGCCGAGGAACGGCTCCGTGTTGTCGCCGCCGAACTTGATGGCGCCGAGCCGCTCGGTCATGCCGTACTGGGTGACCATCGCGCGGGCCGTGGTGGTGGCCTTCTCGATGTCGTTCGCCGCGCCCGTGGTCGGGTCGTGGAAGACGAGCTCCTCGGCCGCGCGGCCGCCCAGCATGTAGGCGAGCTGGTCGAGCATCTCGTTGCGGGTGGTCGAGTACTTGTCCTCGTCCGGGAGGACCATCGTGTAGCCCAGGGCGCGGCCGCGGGACAGGATGGTGATCTTGTGGACGGGGTCGGAGTTCGGCGAGGCCGCCGCGACGAGGGCGTGGCCGCCCTCGTGGTACGCGGTGATCTTCTTCTCCTTGTCCGACATGATCCGGGTCCGCTTCTGCGGGCCCGCGACCACACGGTCGATGGCCTCGTCGAGCGCGTGGTTGTCGATCAGCTTCTGATCGCCGCGCGCGGTGAGGAGCGCCGCCTCGTTGAGGACGTTGGAGAGGTCGGCACCGGTGAAGCCGGGGGTGCGTCGGGCGACGGCGCCGAGGTCGACGTCCGGGGCGACCGGCTTGCCCTTCTGGTGGACCTTGAGGATCTCCAGACGGCCCTGCATGTCCGGGCGGTCGACGGCGATCTGCCGGTCGAATCGGCCGGGGCGCAGGAGGGCCGGGTCGAGGATGTCGGGCCGGTTCGTGGCGGCGATCAGGATGACGCCGCCCTTCACGTCGAAGCCGTCCATCTCGACGAGGAGCTGGTTGAGCGTCTGCTCGCGCTCGTCGTGGCCGCCGCCGAGGCCGGCGCCGCGGTGGCGTCCGACGGCGTCGATCTCGTCGACGAAGACGATGGCCGGGGCGTTGGCCTTGGCCTGCTCGAAGAGGTCGCGGACGCGGGAGGCGCCGACACCCACGAACATCTCGACGAAGTCGGAGCCGGAGATCGAGTAGAAGGGAACCCCGGCCTCGCCGGCGACGGCGCGCGCGAGGAGCGTCTTGCCGGTTCCGGGCGGGCCGTAGAGCAGGACGCCCTTGGGGATCTTGGCGCCGACGGCCTGGAACTTCGCGGGCTCCTGGAGGAATTCCTTGATCTCGTGGAGTTCCTCGACGGCCTCGTCCGCGCCGGCGACGTCGGCGAAGGTGGTCTTCGGCGTGTCCTTGGTGATGAGCTTCGCCTTGGACTTGCCGAACTGCATGACGCGGGAGCCGCCGCCCTGCATCTGGTTCATCAGGAAGAGGAAGACGACGACGATCAGGACGAAGGGGAGGAGGGAGAGCAGGATCGAGACGAAGGGCGACTGCTTCGTCGGGGAGACGGTGTAGCCCTTCTCGATCTGCCCGGCCTCGAACTTCTCCTGGAGCTTGTCGGCGATGTCCACGCCCTGGCTGCCGATGTAGCTGGCCTGGACCTTGCTGCTCTTGTCGATCTTCTGACCGTCGACGAGTTCGATCTTGATGATCTGCTCGTCACCGGTGGTGACCTTTGCCTGCTTGACCTGGTTCTTGTCGATCGCCTGGACGACCTTGCCGGTGTCCACCGTCTTGTAGCCCTCGGACGAGCCGACGACCTGCATCAGCACGACCACGGCGAGGACGGCCAGCACGATCCACATGACCGGCCCACGGAAGTATCGCTTCACGTCCATCCATACGGAGCGAGTACGCCCCGTCCCTCCTGCCCGTAGGAAAATGCTGCTGTGAGAGCTGCTGTGTGAAAAAGCTGTTCTTCGGACGGTACCTCAGCATCGTCGCCCGCGACCGCCTTCCCGTGGTTCAACGGAGGGGAGGCGGTGCGGGTTCCCCGTGCTGCCGGGTGTTCAGCCGCCGTAGACGTGCGGGGCGAGCGTGCCGACGAACGGAAGGTTCCGGTACTTCTCGGCGTAGTCGAGGCCGTAGCCGACGACGAACTCGTTGGGGATGTCGAAGCCGATCCACTTGACGTCGATGGCGACCTTGGCGGCCTCGGGCTTGCGCAGCAGGGTGCACACCTCGAGGGAGGCGGGCTCGCGCGAGCCGAGGTTCGACAGCAGCCAGGACAGGGTCAGGCCGGAGTCGATGATGTCCTCGACGATCAGGACGTGCTTGCCCTTGATGTCGGTGTCCAGGTCCTTGAGGATCCTGACGACGCCCGAGGACTGGGTGCCGGCGCCGTAGGAGGAGACGGCCATCCAGTCCATGGTGACGGGGGTGGAAAGGGCGCGAGCCAGATCCGCCATCACCATCACGGCGCCCTTGAGGACACCGACGATGAGCAGGTCCTTGCCCGCGTATTCCGCGTCGATCTTCGCGGCCAGCTCTGCCAGCTTGGCGTCGATCTCTTGCTTGGTGATGAGCACCGACTGGAGGTCGGTGCCCATGTCCTTCTCGTTCACCCGGGTCACTTTCGTTGCAGCGTGCGTCAGCCTTGCCGGATGACCAGTCTGCCACCCTGGCGGCGGGCTTCGACGCGGCCGGGCAGGTTGATGGCCCCCTGGCCGCGCCAGCCGGTGATGAGTCGGTCGACTTCCTCGATGTGGCGGGCGAAGAGGGAGCCGGCGGGGGCGCCCTCCGCGATGACCGCGCGGCGCAGGACCCGGCGGCGTACGGCGGGGGGCAGCCCGGAGAGCTTGGCGCATTCGAGGGCGCCTGCCTCGTCGCGTACGGAGGTCTCGGCGTCGGCGGCCCAGGTGTCGAGGGCGTCCGCGTCGTCTCGGGAGAGCTGGGCCGTTCGGGCGAGGGCTTCGACGACGCCCTTGCCGAGGGCCTTCTCGAGGGCGGGGAGTCCCTCGTGGCGGAGCCGGGAGCGGGTGTAGGCGGGGTCGCTGTTGTGGGGGTCGTCCCAGACGGCGAGTTCCTGCGCGATGCATGCCTTGCGGACGGTCTGGCGGTCGAGGTGGAGGAAGGGGCGCCGGTAGCGGCGGGCGGCGCCGGAGACGGCGGCCATGCCGGAGAGGGAGCGGATGCCGGAGCCTCGGGCGAGGCCGAGCAGGACGGTTTCCGCCTGGTCGTCCCGGGTGTGGCCGAGGAGGATCGCGGCGGCTCCGTGGCGTGCGGCGGCGGCGTCGAGTGCGGCGTAGCGCGCGTCGCGGGCGGCGGCCTCGGGTCCTCCTTCGCGGCCGACGGTGACGGTGACGGCCTCGGCGGGGGTGAGGCCGAGGGTGGTCATGCGTCCGGAGACCTCGGTGGCGCGGCTGTCGGAGCCGTCCTGGAGGCCGTGGTCGACGGTGATGCCGCCGGCCCGCACGGGGAGCTTGCGGGCTTCGAAGGCGAGGGCGGAGGCGAGCGCCATGGAGTCGGCGCCTCCGGAGCACGCGACGAGCACCAGGGGTTCGGGTGCGTCGGGTGCGGTGGTGGGGTCGGTCTGGTGCTCGGTGAGAACGTCGTGGAGTACGCGGCGGACCGCCAGGCGTATCGCCGCGACCGCAGGATGGGGACCCATGTCCGGTGCCCTTCGTGATGGGGTGGGGTGCCTCGGTCGGAGTCTTAACGGTCGGAAAGGGGGGTTCGGTCACTCAGAGTGCGTCGATGGTGACAGAAACCCGGCCGTTACCCGAGCATTGCACGCCTCACCCCATGCCCAGGGTCCCTCGGATGGGTGATTGGTGGGGTGTTCTCACGTGTTCCTATGCCGTCTGCCGCACCTGTCTCACGAGTCTGCCTTACGGTGCACCCTCGCGATCCAGTCGGCGGGGGCGGCGATCTCGGTCTTGGTGGGGAGCGTGTTGGGAGAGGTCCACACGCGGTTGAATCCGTCCATGCCGACCTGGTCGACGACGGCGCGGACGAAGCGTTCCCCGTCGCGGTACTGGCGGAGCTTGGCGTCGAGGCCGAGGAGCTTGCGCAGGGCGAGGTCGAGGCGGGAGGCGCCGCGGGCCCGGCGCTGCTGGAACTTCTCGCGGATCTCGGCGACGGAGGGCACGACCTGGGGTCCCACGCCGTCCATGACGTAGTCGGCGTGGCCTTCGAGGAGGGACATGACGGCGGTGAGCCGGCCGAGGATCTCGCGCTGTTCGGGGGTCTGGACGAGTTCGACGAGGGAGGGTGCGGGTTCGCCCTCCTCGCCTTCGGGGCGGCCGCCGGCGAGGGTCTGGGCCGCTTCGCGGAGACGCTCGACGACGGTGCCCGGGTCGACGTCGGTGGCGGTGAGGAACGACTGGATTTCGCCCTGGAGGTGGTCGCGGAGCCAGGGGACGGCGGTGAACTGGGTGCGGTGGGTCTCCTCGTGGAGGCAGACCCAGAGCCGGAAGTCGTGTGGGGAGACCTCGAGTTCGCGTTCGACGTGGACGATGTTGGGCGCCACGAGGAGGAGGCGGCCGCCGCCGTTGGTCCCGGCGGGGAGGTCGCGGGTGGCGGGGGCGAAGGTCTCGTACTGGCCGAGGATGCGGGAGGCGAGGAAGGACAGCAGCATGCCGAGCTCGACGCCGGTGACCTTGCCGCCGACGGCGCCGAGGACGGCGTTGCCGGCGGTGCCGGAGCGGCGTTCCTGCATCTTGCCGAGGAGCGGGGTGAGGAGTTCGCGGAAGCCGGCGACGTTGGCCTTGATCCAGCCGGCGCGGTCGACGACGAGGACGGGCGTGTCGTGCGGTTCCGCGCCCTCGGGGATCATGCGGGTGTAGGCGCGGACGTGTTCCTCGGATGCCTTGGCGTGCTTGCGGAGTTCGGCGACGACCTCGCGGGCCTCGTCGCGGCTGACTTCGGGTCCGGGCCGCACGAGGCGGGTCGCGGTCGCGACCGCGAGGTTCCAGTCGACCATCCCGGATGTGCCTGCGCCACCGATGCTCGTCATGCGTCAACCGTACGGTCTCGGCGCCTGATCGGGGTGGGTTCGGTGCGGGTTCGCCGCGGGTCGGCGGTGGCCGGGGGCCGGGGTCAGCGGCTGCCGGTCAGGGCGGCGGAGAGGCGGTCGAGGGCGGGCTGGGCCTCGTACGGCGAGAGGGTGCGGCCGGCGAGGAAGGCGAAGGCGAGGAGGCGTCCGTCGGGGGTGACGACGGTTCCGGCGAGCGTGTTGACGCCGGTGAGGGTTCCGGTCTTGGCGCGGACGAGTCCGGCGCCCGCCGGGGCGGTGTCGTAGCGGCCGGCGAGGGTGCCGGTGAAGCCGCCGACGGGAAGGCCGGTGAGGAGGGGGCGCAGGGCGGGGCGGGCGGGGTCGGCCGCGCGGGTGAGGAGTCCGGTGAGGAGGGCGGCGGAGACGCGGTCGCGGCGGTCGAGTCCGCTGCCGTCGGCGAAGCGGGCGCCGGCGAGGGGGAGGCCGAGCCGGGCGAGTTCGTCCCGTACGGCCCGCTCGGCGCCCTGGAAGCTGGCGGGGCGTCGGTGGGCGAGGGCGGTCTGCCGGGCGAGGGCTTCGGCGAGGTCGTTGTCGCTGTGGGTGAGGGTGCGCTCGGCGAGGTCGGCGAGGGGTGCGGAGTACGTACGGGCGAGGGGGGCGGTTTTCGGGGTGGGGCCGGGGGCGGGGTCGCCGGTGACCTTGATCCCGGCGCCGGCGAGGTGGCCGGCGAAGGCGCGGGCGGTGTCGCCGGCCGGGTCGGCGGTGCGGGGCGCGGGGCCGCTGCGGCTGCCGTCGAGGCGGCCCTCCTCGGTCATGAGGGCGACCACGGGGGCGATGTTCTCGTTGGGGCCGATGGGGTGGAGCGCGGGGCCGCGGTAGAGGCCCGTGTCGTACGCGAGGCGTACGGAGGTATGGCCCCGCTTCCGGAGGGCGCGGGCGGTGTCGGCGGCGAGGGCCTTCAGGCGGGCCGCGTCGAGGGTGGGATCGCCGCCGCCGGTGAGGGTGAGGGTGCGGCCGTCCGGGGCGGCGGTGACGGTGGTCGCGATGCGGTGGTCGGGGCCGAGGGCGGAGAGTGCGGCCGCGACGGTGGCGATCTTGACCGTGGAGGCGGGGGTCATCGGGGTGCGGGCGCCTTCGCCGTACAGCTGCTCGCCCGTCGCGGTGTCGACGACGGAGGCGGTGCGGAGCGGGCCGAGCCCGGGGTCGGCGAGGAGCGGGACGAGGACGGCCGCGAGGTCGGCGGGGCGTCCGGCGGGGGCCGGGGCGTGCAGGGCGGCGAGGACGCCGGGGGCGCTGGGTGCGGGGGCCGGGCGGCGGGGCGGGGCGGGGGCCGGGGCGGGGGCGTGACGTGTGCCACCCGCCGCGGGGGCGGCGGCACGGGCCCGCTCGGCCGTACGCTGGCCTCCGTCCCACGGCCCGGCCGCGGTCACCGCGGCGGCGGCCAGGACGAGTCCGAGGGCGGCGGAGCCCGCCGTGAGCTGCCACATCCTCGGCTCCGGCATCTGCTGACCAGCCCCTTTCGCGATCACACACGTGCGTGAGGGACACTTAATCACCGCGCGTCGTCGCGAGCATTCACTTGTGTTGATTCAGGAGGAGCCACCCGTGGAGTTCGACGTTCTCATCGAGATCCCGAAGGGGTCGAGGAACAAGTACGAGGTCGACCACGAGACGGGTCGCATCCGCCTGGACCGTCGCCTGTTCACGTCGACGGCCTACCCGACCGATTACGGCTATGTCGAGAACACCCTCGGTGAGGACGGCGACCCGCTGGACGCGCTCGTGATCCTCGACGAGCCGACCTTCCCGGGCTGCCTCATCAAGTGCCGCGCGATCGGCATGTTCCGGATGACCGACGAGGCGGGCGGCGACGACAAGCTGCTCTGCGTCCCGGCCACGGACCCGCGCATGGAGCACCTGCGGGACATCCACCACGTCGCGGAGTTCGACCGCCTGGAGATCCAGCACTTCTTCGAGGTCTACAAGGACCTGGAGCCGGGCAAGTCGGTCGAGGGTGCCGACTGGGTCGGTCGCGCCGAGGCCGAGGCCGAGATCGAGAAGTCGTACGCGCGCGCCAAGGAGCAGGGCGGTCACTGAGCCCCCGCTGTCGTGATCGTGTGAAGGCGGTGCACCTCTCCGGGTGCACCGCCTTTCGCACGTCCGTCGCACCTCCATACTGGAATCCACGATTCCCTGGGGATGAGGCGGAGAGAGTGGTGGCGGAGCCGGAGGGCGCCGAGGCGGATCCGGAGGACCGGAAGCCGCAGTCGGACGAGGCGCGGAGCGCGTTCGTCCCGCCGGCGGGGGTGGAGCAGCCCGCGCCGCCCGAGGAGGAGCATCCGACCTCCGAGTTCGCCCTGCCGCCCGGTCTGACCACGGAGCCGCCGCCGGAGCAGGAGAAGTCGGCGTTCGCGACGCCGGCCACGTATTCGGCGAAGGACTCGCCGCCGGTGTTCACCCCGGCGTACGGCGTGCCGCTGGTGCGGCTCGCCCAGGACGCGCCGTGGCAGGACCGGATGCGGACCATGCTGCGGCTGCCGGTGCACGAGCGGCCGGTGCCCGAGTCCTCGCGCAAGGAGGACGAGTCCGGGCCGTCGGTGCCGCGTGTGCTCGACCTGGCCCTGCGCATCGGCGAGCTGCTGCTCGCGGGCGGGGAGGGCGCGGAGGACGTCGAGGCGGCGATGTTCGCGATCTGCCGCTCGTACGGTCTGGACCGGGTCGAGCCGACGGTCACGTTCACCCTGCTGTCGGTCACCTACCAGCCGTCGCTGGTGGACGATCCGATCACGGCGAACCGGACGGTGCGGCGCCGGGGGACGGACTACACGCGGCTCGCGGCGGTGTACCAGCTGATCGCGGACATCAACGCGCGGTCGCACGAGGTGTCGCCCGAGGAGGCGTACCGGCGGCTCGCGGAGATACGGCGGAACCGGCATCCGTATCCGGGGTGGGTGCTGACGGCGGCGGCGGGCGTCCTCGCCGGCGCGGCCTCGGTGCTGCTCGGCGGTGGTCCGACGGTCTTCCTGGTGGCGGCGCTGGGCGCGGTGCTCGGCGACCGGCTGGCGTGGCTGTGCGCGGGGCGGGGGCTGCCGGAGTTCTACCAGTTCCTGGTGGCGGCGATGCCCCCGGCGGCGATGGGGGTGCTCCTGACGCTGCTGCACGCCGACCTGCGGCCGTCTGCGGTGATCACCGGTGGCCTGTTCGCGCTGATTCCCGGGCGGGCGCTGGTGGCGGCCGTTCAGGACGGTCTGACGGGTTTCTACATCACCGCGTCGGCCCGGCTCCTGGAGGTCGCGTACTTCTTCGTCGCGATCGTGGTGGGCGTGCTGTCGGTGCTCTACATCGCGGTGCAGTTCGACGCGCAGCTGAACCCGGAGGGGGTGCTGCGGCCGGTGGAACGGCCGGTGACGCAGATCCTGGCGTCGATGGTGCTGTGCGCGACCTTCGCGGTCCTGCTGCAGCAGTCGCGGTCGACGGTGCTGTTCGCGACGCTGAACGGCGGGGTGGCGTGGGTGATCTACGCGTCGATCGCGGTGACCGCCCAGGGTTCGACGGTGATGGCGACGGCCGTGGCGGCCGGTCTGGTGGGGCTCTTCGGGCAGTTGATCGCCCGCTACCACCACACCTCGTCGCTGCCGTACGTGACGGCGGCGATCGGCCCGCTGCTGCCGGGTTCGGCGACGTACTTCGGGGTGCTCGCGATCGCCCAGAACAATCTGGACCAGGGCTTCGCCTCGCTGGCGAAGGCGGCGGCCCTGGCCCTGGCGATCGCGATCGGGGTGAACCTGGGAAGCGAGCTGGCCCGGCTCTTCATGCGGGCGCCCGGCGCGGCTGCGGCGCGCCGGGCGGCGAAGCGGACCCGGGGCTTCTAGGCCCCCTCCCCCCCGGGGGGAGCCGGTGGGGGCGTTACCGCTTGGCGTGGCGGCCGCGGGGGCCCTGGGGGTTGGGGGTGCCGGGGGCGTCGTGGTCGCCCCGGCTCTGGGCCTTCTTGGACTGCGAGCGGGCCCGGAGGAACTCGATCGCGATCGGGACCACGGAGATCAGGACGATGCCGACGAGGATCATCTCGATGTGCCGGTGCACGAATTCGATCTTGCCGAGGGAGGCGCCGAGCAGGGTCACGCCGGCGCCCCACAGGACACCGCCGATGACGTTGAACGTGATGAACGAGCGGTAGTTCATCCGGCTGACACCGGCGATGATCGGGGTGAACGTCCGCACGATGGGGACGAAGCGGGCCAGGATCAGCGACTTCGGGCCGTGCTTCTCGAAGAACTCGTGCGCCTTCTCGACGTTCTCCTGCTTGAAGAGCTTGGAGTCGGGGCGCCTGAAGAGGGACGGCCCGACCTTGCGGCCGAAGAGGTAGCCCACCTGGTCGCCGAGGATCGCGGCCGCCACCACCAGGGTGCACACCAGCCACAACGGCGTGTCGAGCTTTCCGGTGGTGACGAGGAGGCCGGTGGTGAAGAGCAGCGAGTCGCCGGGCAGGAAGAACCCGATGAGGAGGCCGGACTCGGCGAAGACGATGACCAGGACACCGATCAGACCAAAGGTCCCGATCAGATAGTCGGGGTCCAACCAGCTCGGTCCGAGGGCAAGCGTGTTCACGGGTTCCGGGCTCCTGCGGTCGGTGGGGGCTTGGGGACGGCTGGCCCCAAGCTATCAACGCGGGCCGGTCGCCCCCGGTTCCACCCGGCTCCCACGGGATGCGGACCCGGCCCCCGCCCCTGAGGGTGGGGGTTCAGGAGGTGCATGCCGATGGGCATCGAGGAGTACGGAGGCGGCCAGGAGCCGCACCCCGACGTGCTGGTCGTGACCACGAACGACGTGCCGGGGTTCGAGGTCCGGCAGGTGATCGGTGAGGTCTTCGGGCTCACCGTGCGCTCGCGCCATCTGGGCAGCCAGATCGGCGCGGGGCTGAAGTCGATGATCGGCGGGGAGCTGAAGGGCCTGACGAAGACCCTGGTGCAGACCCGCAACCAGGCGATGGAACGCCTGGTGGAGCAGGCTCAGGCCCGCGGCGCGAACGCCGTGCTGATGTTCCGCTTCGACGTGACGGAAGCGGCGGACGTGGGCACGGAGGTGTGCGCGTACGGCACGGCGGTGGTGATCGCGCCGCGCGCCTGAGCGGGACCGGCCCCGCGCGGGTCGGTCCGCGCGGGTCAGTCCGCGCGGCGCGCCGCGTTCGCCCGGACGGCTCCGAGCAGGTGCTCGGGGAGGCCGGGGCGGATCGACTCGTAGAAGGCGTGGAAGTTCTCGTCGGCGACGTACATCTCGGCGAGCCCCTCGTGGGTCTTCGGGTGGCACTCGAAGAACCAGGTGGTGATGTGGCGGCGGTGGGCCTCGGCGAGGTCCATCGCCTCCTCGGACGCGGGGCCGTGGCCCTCGTCCATCACGGCGCCGTAGGCGGCGCCCCAGGCGTCCACCTCGTCCTTCATCCGCTGCCAGTCCTCCTTGTCGTACGTGGCGGCGCGGGCCTGCGCCAGCTCGTGGGAGTGGGTGCCGCCCCAGCGGCGGGTGGACTCCTCCGCGTACCGCTCGGGGTCCTTGTCCCCGAACACCTCGAACTTCTCCTCGGGGGTGAGGTTGATGCCCATCCTCTTCGCCTCCATGGCGTGCTCGACGGCCGCCGCCATCCTCTGGAGCTCGCCGATCCGCGCGGTCAGCAGGGTGTGCTGGCGCCGCAGGTGCTCCTGCGGGTCGGCGTGCGGGTCGTCGAGGAGGACGGCGACCTCTTCGAGGGGGAAGCCGAGTTCCCGGTAGAACAGGATCTGCTGGAGCCGGTCGAGGTCCGCGTCGTCGTAGCGGCGGTGCCCCGCCGTGCTGCGGCCGCCCGGTGAGAGCAGCCCGATCGCGTCGTAGTGGTGCAGGGTGCGCACCGTGACCCCGGCGAGGCCGGCGACCCGTCCCACGGAGTAGTCCATCGGTCTTCCGCCCTTCTCTCTTTTGGGTACGCAGTTCAGCCTCGGGCCTGACGCGACGTGAGGTGCAAGTCCGTTCGACGCGCAATCTCGGGATGTTATGCGGCTTTTGCTCACTTATGGTGGGTCGGTGGCCACCGATCACGCTCCGCCCGCGCCGTCGCCCGGCGCCGCCGAGCCCCCCCTGCGGGTCCTGCTGCCGCAAGTGCTGCCCGCACTCCTGGTCGGGGTGGTGGCGAGCCTGCTGTACCTGGGGATCAGCGCCCTCGCGGAGGAGTTCCAGGACGTGCTCTGGGACGACCTGCCGGACGCCCTCGGCATCGGCGGCTACTCCTCCGTCTGGATGATCTCCATGCTCACGGCGACCGGCATCGCCGTGGGACTCGTGGTCTGGAAGGTGCCCGGACACGCCGGACCCGACCCGGCCTCCGTGGGACTCGGCGGAGCTCCGCTCGCCATCGGCGTGGTGCCGGGCCTCCTCCTCGCCAGCACCCTCGCGCTCGCCGGCGGCGTCAGCCTCGGCCCCGAGAACCCGATCATCGCGAGCAACATCGCCCTCATCTACTGGTGCGGTCACAAGATCTCCCCCTCGGTGCCGGCCGCCGCCTGGGTCGTCCTGGCCTCGGCCGCCACCATCGGCGCCCTCTTCGGGACCCCCGTCGCGGCCGCCCTCATCCTCTCGGAGGCCCTGGCGAGCCGGCCCGGCAGCGGCTCCCTCTGGGACCGGCTGTTCGCCCCGCTCGTCGCCGCCGGCGCCGGCGCGCTGACCACGCAGCTGCTGGCCGAGCCCACCTTCGACATGGGGCTCCCGCCCCTGGACGACCCCGGATTCGGCGACCTGCTCGCCGCCCTGGTCATCACCTCCGCCGCGGCCGTCTTCGGCCTCGCCTCCTGCTACCTCTTCCCCTACGCCCACGTCGCCTTCCGACGCCTGCGCCACCCCATGCTGATGCTGCCCCTCGGCGGCCTCGCGCTCGGCCTGCTGGGCGCCGTCGGCGGGCACCTGACCCTCTTCAAGGGCCTGGAGGAGGTCAAGGAGCTGACCGCCTCGATCGGCAGCTGGTCCTCGGGAGAACTCGCCCGGATGGCCGTGGTCAAACTCGTCGCCCTGCTCGTCGCCGCCTCCTGCGGCTTCCGGGGCGGCCGGATCTTCCCCGCCGTCTTCATCGGATCCGCCTTCGGGCTGCTCGCCCAGGCCCTCGTCCCCGAGGTCCACCCGGCGGTCGCCGTCTCCTCCGGCGTCCTCGGCGTCCTGCTCGCCACCACCCGGCAGGGCTGGCTCAGCCTCTTCACCGGCGCGGTCCTCGCCGCCTCCCCCGCGATGCTCGCCGTGCTCTGCGTGGCCACCCTCCCCGCCTGGCTGATCGTCACCGGCCGCCCCCAGCTCGAACTCGACAAAGCCGGCAACGCCCTGCGCTGACCCCCGGCTCCCCCGCCGCCCCGGCACCCCCGCCGCCAGGCGGCCCGCCCCACCCGACAGAAGGAGTCCCCCATGGCGCTGCACCAAGGCCCCCACCCCTCCCCGGCCGAGCGCCGGCTCGCGCTCAATCCCTTCTTCGGGGAGGCCAACCCGGTCGGCGGCATGACCGAGGCGCCACCCCACCACCGCCTGCCCGACGGACCGCTGCCGCCGATGAGCGCCTACCAGCTCGTCCACGACGAGCTGATGCTCGACGGCAACTCCCGGCTCAACCTCGCCACCTTCGTCACCACCTGGATGGAGCCCCAGGCCGGTGTCCTCATGGCCGAGTGCCGCGACAAGAACATGATCGACAAGGACGAGTACCCGCGCACCGCCGAACTGGAGCGCCGCTGCGTCGCCATGCTCGCCGACCTGTGGAACGCCCCGGACCCGTCCACCGCCGTCGGCTGCTCCACCACCGGCTCCAGCGAGGCGTGCATGCTCGCGGGACTCGCCCTCAAGCGCCGCTGGGCGACACGGAACGCCGACCGCTACCCGGGCAGCGCCCGCCCCAACCTGGTGATGGGCGTCAACGTCCAGGTCTGCTGGGAGAAGTTCTGCAACTTCTGGGAGGTCGAGGCCCGGCTCGTCCCCATGGACGGCGACCGCTTCCACCTCGACGCCGAGTCCGCCGCCGCGCTCTGCGACGAGAACACCATCGGCGTCGTCGCCATCCTCGGCTCCACTTTCGACGGCTCCTACGAGCCGGTCGCCGAGATCTGCGCCGCCCTGGACGCCCTCCAGGAACGCACCGGCCTCGACATCCCCGTCCACGTCGACGGCGCCTCGGGCGCCATGGTCGCCCCCTTCCTCGACGAGGACCTGGTCTGGGACTTCCGCCTCCCCCGCGTCTCCTCGATCAACACCTCCGGCCACAAGTACGGCCTCGTCTACCCGGGCGTCGGCTGGGCGCTGTGGCGCTCACCCGTCGAACTCCCCGAGGAGCTCGTCTTCCGCGTCAACTACCTGGGCGGCGACATGCCCACCTTCGCCCTCAACTTCTCCCGCCCCGGCGCCCAGGTCGTCGCGCAGTACTACACCTTCCTCAGGCTGGGCCGGGAGGGCTACCGGGCGGTGCAGCAGACCGCCCGCGACGTGGCCCGGGGCCTCGCCGAACGCATCGAGGCCATGGGCGACTTCCGCCTCCTCACCCGCGGGAACGAGCTGCCCGTCTTCGCCTTCACCACGTCCTCCGACGTCACCTCCTTCAATGTCTTCGACGTCTCCCGGCGGCTGCGCGAACGGGGCTGGCTGGTCCCCGCCTACACCTTCCCGGCCCACCGCGAGGACCTGTCCGTCCTGCGCGTGGTCTGCCGCAACGGCTTCTCCGCCGACCTGGCCGATCTGCTCATCGAGGACCTCCGGCAGCTGCTCCCCGAACTCCGCAGCCAGTCGCAGCCGTTCACCCAGGACGCGGCCGCGGCCACCTCCTTCCACCACTGACCCGCCGCCGGGCCGGGTCCGTCCCCCGGCCCCGCGGCGGGCCGGGGCTCAGGAGAGCTCGTCCTCGCACCCGAGCCGCAACTCCGACCACCGCACCCCGTCCGCCGTCAGCGCGTACTGACAGCCGGGTCCCTCGCGCAGCAGACCGAGCGGGGTGCGGCGGACGTAGTGCGTGCCGTCGTCGAGCGGGGTGAACGTACGGCCGCCGTCCACGCTCCCGTACCCGGACAGCTCCCCGCCGATCTCCACCCGGCCGCCCGGGCCCGGCACCGGCACGCCCATCAGCGTGCGCGGCTCCCCGGTCGGGCCGGTGGTCCACACCCGCTCCCAGGTCCGGCCCCCGTCGAGCGATCGGTGCAGCGCCCGCAGCGGGTTCTTGACGGGCTCACCACCCGTCAACTCGCCCCGGTCCGCCGCGTACACCGCGTCCGGTCCGACCGCGACCACGATCCGCGATCCCGGCCGGCCCGTCGGGCCCGGCAGCCGGCTCACGGTCCAGCCGCGCCCGGCGTCCCGGGAGAAGGCGACCACCGCCCGCCCGGACAGCGGATCCGTCCCCGAGACCCACCAGGACCCGTCGGGCTCGGGCTGCGCCGCGGGCAGCGGGTGCGCTCCGAGGAGCGGCGCCCCGGTCAGCGCCCGCCGCCGGCCGTCCTGCGGCGACACCACGACCAGCCGCTCGCGCAGGCAGGCGTCGGGCAGCGCCCCGGCCGGTGCGGCGCAGTCGGTGGTGAGCACGGCGCCGTCGGGTATCCCCGGGACCGTGCCGACCGTCCGCCGGTCCACGGCGCGCCAGCTCCGCCCCCCGTCCCCGGTGAACCAGGTCCGCTCCGGCCGGTCGCCGCCGCCGTCCTCGATCAGCGCCCGGCCGGGCCCGAGGGCCAGCAGGTTCGCCGAGACGCCCTGCGTCACCGGTATCTCGGGCAGCGGAGACCGCCGCATCACCCACGCGTCCGCCCCCGCGTCCCGCACGGCCACCTGCTGCCGGCAGAAGCCGGCCCCCGGCGCAGCCTGGGCGCTCACGCACCCGACGATCAGCGCGAACCCGCTGCCGTCCCGCGCGAACCCCAGGCCGTGCGCCCAGCCGGGCAGCCCCTCACCGGACGGTATGCGGGGCGGCGCACCGAACACCCCCGCCGGCACCGGGGTGCCGGGAGAACCGGAGGCACGGGAATCCGACGCCCCCGACCCCGCCCTCGACGCCGACCCCGACCGCGTCTCCGACGCCGTATCCGTACACGCCGTCAGTGCGAGTACGAGTACGGCCAACACCGGCGCCACGACGGCGCCGACCGTTCCCACGGACCTGCGCATCGCACGATCCCCCTTGCCCCTCGGGCGGTTCGCGGTGAACCACTGCTTTGAATACACCGCTCGACGCCTTCGGGTTCCCACTCTCGGAGGACGAATCCGGGGATCACCGGTCAGCCCGCGTACGGGTTCTCCTCACCCTCGGCGAGCACGCCCACGAAGGGGTCGCCCTCCCCCGCGAACACGTACGCCCCGCCCTCGATCCGCTCGATCAGGCCGAGCGTCCACGCCTTGCCCGCGTCCGCCGAGTGGAGCCACAGGTGCATGATCTCGCCGATGTGCCCGAGCTGCTCCGGGCCGCCCTCCGGCGTGTAGTACTCGGTGACCGTCGCCCGCCACTCGTCGATGGCGCGGACCCGGCGGCGCAACAGCTCCGCCGCCTCCTCGCGGGGGAGGTCGACGATGAATCCGATGCCCGCCGACAGGACGTCCGTCTTCTGGTCGTACGTGGTCAGCGCCTCGCGCAGCAGCGCGAAGTACTCCTCGGTGCCGCGCTCGGTCAGCTCGTACTCGACGCGCGGCGGGCCGCCCGCGGCGCTCGGCGCGATCTCGTGGGCGTGCAGGAGTCCCTGCTTCGCCATCTGCTTCAGCGCGTGGTAGATCGAGCCGGGCTTGGCGTGGGACCACTCGTGGGCGCCCCAGTATTCGAGGTCGTTGCGCACCTGGTAGCCGTGGGCGCGGCCGTGCTGTCTCACCGCGCCCAGGACGAGCAGCCGGATCGCCGACATCCCGCGTACCTCCCTGGTCAACTTTGACCAGGGTACGCGCGGGGGTCACGCCTCTCGTTCGGCCGCGATCAGTTCGAAGGAGGTCTTGCCGTCCAGGGACTCGCGGATGATGTCCGCGTGCCCGGCGTGCCGGCCCGTCTCCTGGACGAGGTGGAGCAGCATCCAGCGGATCGACACCTTGCCGTCGGCGGGGAACCAGGGCGCCACCGGCAGCGGGAAGGTCTCGTCCAGGCTCGGCACGGAGCGGACGAAGTCCTCGGTCTCCTTCGCGACGCCCGCCCAGAACGCGACGACCTCCGGGATCGTCTCGTCCCCGACGAGCCGGAAGCCCTCCCCCCAGGTCTCCTCGGTGCGCTGGCGCTCGTTCGGCCGCTGCTGCGCGAGGCGGAGCCAGTTGAGCTCGACCTCGGCGACGTGCTTGAGCAGGCCGGAGAGGGTGAGCTCGCTGGCGCTGGGACGGCCGGCCGCCTGCTCCTCGGTGAGTCCGAGGAGGGAGCGGCGGATCGCGGCGCGCTGCTCCTCGACGAAGTTGAGGAGCGCACCGCGCTCGTCGCCCTGGGCCTCCGAGGGAACGAGAGCAACCATGATGTCCGCCTTCCGTACGCCTACGCGTCTACGCCGATGGGTGCCGGGGGGCTTGGGGCCTTCCCGACACCCACCAAACTACGGACCAATGCGGACAGCTGCTGTCCTCATTGGAAGGGAATCGCGTCAGAAGGGGAAACGGCTCCGGCCGTGCTGGATCGAGATCCACTTCTGGGTGGTGAACGAGTCCACCATCGCGTCGCCGTTGAGGCGCCCGACGCCCGAGTGCTTCTCGCCGCCGAAGGGCACGATCGGCTCGTCGTGCACGGTGCCGTCGTTGATGTGGATCATGCCGGTGTGGATGCGCTTGGCGACCCGCACACCCCGCTCGACGTCTCCGGTGTGGACGGCTCCGCTGAGCCCGTACGGGGTGTCGTTGGCGATCCGCACGGCCTCCTCCTCGCCGTCGAAGGGGACGACGAGGGCGACCGGGCCGAAGATCTCCTGGCTCAGGATCGGGGAGTCGGCGGCGAGGCCGGTGAGGACGGACGGGGAGACGAGGTTGCCGTCGACCGTGCCGTGCAGCAGGGCCGTGGCGCCGGCCGCGACCGTCTGGTCGACGAGCGAGGAGACGGACTCGGCCTGCTGGGAGTTGATGAGCGGGCCGATGTGGGTGGCGGGGTCGGCGGGGTCGCCGACGCGCAGGGTCTTCACCTTCGCCACGAACTTCTCGGTGAACTCCTCCTCCAGCGTGCGGTCCACCAGGATGCGGTTGGCGGCCATGCAGACCTGGCCCTGGTGCACGAAGCGGCTGAAGACGGCCGCGTCGACCGCGTAGTCGACGTCGGCGTCGTCGAGGACGATCAGGGCGCTGTTGCCGCCGAGTTCGAGGACGGCGTGCTTGAAGTTCTGGGCGCAGACCGTGGCGACGTGGCGGCCGACCTTGTCGGAGCCGGTGAAGGAGATGACCTTCGGGACCGGGTGGGTCAGCAGCGCGTCGCCGATCTCGGCGATGTCGGTGACGACGACGTTCAGCAGACCGGCGGGGAGACCCGCCTCCTCCAGGACCTTGGCGACGAGGGTGCCGCCGCAGATCGGGGTGTTCTGGTGCGGCTTGAGGACGACCGCGTTGCCGAGGGCGAGCGCGGGCGCGACCGACTTGATCGAGAGGAGGAAAGGGAAGTTGAAGGGCGAGATGACGCCGACGACGCCGACCGGGACGCGGTAGACGCGGTTCTCCTTGCCGTCGACCGGCGAGGGCAGGATGCGGCCCTCGGGACGCAGCGCCAGCTGGACCGCCTCGCGCAGGAACTCCTTGGCGAGGTGGAGCTCGAAGGCCGCCTTGAGGCGGGTGCCGCCGAGCTCGGCGACGATCGTCTCGGCGATCTCCTCCTCGCGGTCCTCCACGATCCGCAGCGCGCGCTCGAAGACGAGCCGGCGCGTGTACGGGTTGGTCTCGGCCCACGCGGCCTGGGCGCGCTCGGCGGCCCGGTAGGCGCGGTCGACCTCGTCGGCGGTGGCGACCGTGATCGACGCGAGCTTCTCCCCGGTGTACGGGTTGAAGTCGATGATGTCCCACGAGCCGCTGCCCGGCTTCCACTCGCCGTCTATGTACTGGTGGGCCAGGTCGGTGAAGTGCGACATGGTGGAGACCCCTCTACCCGCTACCTGCAGTGCGACTGATGTGGCGTCATCGTACTGATGTATCAGGAGAGTTGGAGGAGACCTCGGAGAAGGTCCCGGCTTTCGGCCGGATCCGGACCGTCCTTCTGGAGCCTCTCCATCACCCGCTGGTACTGGGCGACCTCCTCGCGCTTGTCGAGGTAGAGGGCGCTGGTGAGCTGCTCCAGGTAGACGATGTCGGAGAGGTCGGACTCGGGGAAGCTCAGCATCGTGAAGGCGCCGCTCTCGCCGGCGTGGCCGCCGAAGCTGAAGGGCATGACCTGGAGCGTGACGCCGGGGTGCTCGGAGATCTCGATGAGGTGCCTCAGCTGCCCCTGCATGACGGACCGGTCGCCGTAGGGGCGGCGCAGCGCGGCCTCGTCGAGGACGGCGTGGAACTGCGGGGCGCGCTCGGAGACGAGGACCTTCTGGCGCTCCAGGCGGAGGGCGACCCGGCGGTCGATCTCGGCGCGCGGGGCGTCGGGCATGCCCCGGGTGACGACCGCCTGGGCGTACGCCTCGGTCTGCAACAGGCCGTGGACGAACTGGACTTCGTAGACGCGGATGTGGGAGGCGGCGCCTTCGAGACCGATGTACGTCTGGAACCAGCCCGGCAGGACGTCGCCGAAACTGTGCCACCACCCGGCGACGTTGGCCTCGCGGGCGAGGCCGAGGAGCGAGCCGCGTTCGGCCTCGTCCCCGACTCCGTACAGCGTGAGCAGATCCTCGACGTCCCTGGCCTTGAAGCTCACCCGCCCCAACTCCATACGGCTGATCTTGGATTCGGATGCCCGGATCGAATAGCCGGCCGCCTCGCGGGTGATCCCGCGCGACTCGCGCAACCGCCTCAGCTGGGAGCCCAGCAGGATGCGCCGCACCACGCTCCCGTTAGCTCCGCTCGATTCGCCTGCGGTCACGGCTCCCAGCCTCCCCTTTACGGTGTCGAGCCCCCGTCGAGCCCCGGATTCTGCCACCAAACGCTTCAGCGCGTACACATTCGATTACGGAATGGCGGCGAGATCCGGGCAGTCGCGGCCGCACCACGCGCACATCGTGGAAAGTTCGCCTCAACGAGTGGACGACTTATGCACAGATTCGGCACGGGGACGGACAGGTCCGGCGCGTGCACGTGCATCTGCCCTTGCATCCAGTGGGCGCATTCGGAACCATGGACCCCGCGCAGCCGCGTACTCGTTCGTGTTGTCGTGTTGTCGCACCACAGTCGCGATTCCCGGGAGTGCCTCGCATGGGGACGAATGGATCGACCGTGCTCGAGCCTTTACGGCAGGGCCTACCGCCGCTCGATCCCGGCGCCGTCTCCACCTCCGCGTCCTGCGCCCTGCCCGCCCGGTACGAAGCCGTGCGCGGGGCCCGGAAGTTCACCAGTGCGACGCTCGACCGCTGGGAGCTGACCGAACGCTTCGACGATGTGGCACTGGTCGTCTCCGAGCTCGTCACCAACGCGCTGCGCCACGCGGTGCCGTCCGACGCGCCCCAGGAAGAAGGCCAGAACCCGCCGGTCCGGCTGCACCTCATGCGCTGGGCCTCGCGCCTGGTGTGCGCCGTGCGCGACCCCAGCGGGGAGAGCCCGGAGGCGCGCGGCGGCGAGGAGGACTTCTCCGCCGAGTCGGGGCGCGGACTGTTCCTGGTGGACTCGTTCAGCGACAGCTGGGGCTGGCACCCGCTCGCCGGCGCGCTCCAGGGCAAGGTGGTGTGGGCGCTGTTCCGGGTGGGCCCGGAGTAGCACGCCCCACCGAGCGGGACACGAGGCGGAAGGGCCCCGGCGCACGCCGCCGGGGCCCTTCGTCGTGTCATCGGACGGACCCGGGTCGCCCTCGGGGAACCGGGCCACCGCCCTCGGGTGAGCCGGGCGGCCGTCATCGACTGAGCCGGGCGGGCTCCACCGGTCAGACCAGGTGGTCGAACTCCCCGTCCTTGACGCCCAGCAGGAGTGCCTCTATCTCCGCGGGCGTGTAGACGAGCGCGGGCCCTTCGGGGTGCCGCGAGTTGCGCACGGCAACGTTTCCCCCGGGCAGTTTGGCGAACTCCACGCACGATCCCTGGGAGTTGCTGTGCCTGCTCTTCTGCCACACGACACCGCGCAGCTCCGTGGCCGCCATGCCGTTGTACGCGTGATGCGCATGGTGCACTGGTAGCTCCCCGAGTTGCTTGGTGCAGGTGTCAACTTCCTCGGATCATAGCTGTGTTCACATGCAGCTGCATGAGCAGATGCACGTGCACGCGGGGTGGCGTAGCGACTACGCGACTCAGCGTGCTACCGCCGCGTTCGGCGCAAGTCCCGTCGTCAGGACGCTCTTGACGCACCGTGCGGTTCCGCGTGCGCACTCCGTTCGATCCTACGACTCCTGATCTTGGATCCCACCGGGAGCCGGCCCGCGGCAGCACGGCCCTCTCCGGAGGGGAGTCCTCCGGAGAGGGCGACGGGAATCGTCAGCGGGCTGCCCCGGGGTCGTCGGCGCGCCTTCCGTACCGCTTCCGACCGAGGAAGGCGAAGCCGCCCGCCTCGTCGCGGAAGACGACGGGCCCGCACGGGGGGTGGATTGCGGGCTTCACGGGTGGATCAGCGCTCCTCTCGGAAGTCGACGTGACGGCCGGCGACCGGATCGAACTTGCGCAGGGAGAGGCGGTCGGGGTCGTTGCGGCGGTTCTTGCGGGTGACGTAGGTGAATCCGGTGCCCGCGGTGGACCGGAGCCTGACCACGGGACGGAGTTCGTTGCGTGCCATGATGCGAGAGTAAATGAAAATGGTTCCCATTTCCAATATCTGTACGGAGAGGTACGTCACCCCGTGCGCGGAGCCTTCCTAACGCACGCGCGTGGAGCCCGTCAGGGCCACCGTGACCTCGTCCAGGGCTTCGAGGAGGAGGTCGGCGCCCTTGTGCAGGAGGAAGTGGTCCGGCGGGTCGGCGGACCAGGCGGCGGCCGTGTCGCGGAGGTCGTCCCACTCCGGGACCCGGCGCTCCCGGACCTCCTTCGCGCCCCGCTCGGTCGCCCGGTGCAGGGACTCCGCGAGGGTCGCGGCGGCGGGCACGGCCGGAGCCCCGCGTTCCGGCAGGTGCGCCTCCAGGAGCATCGCCACCCGGCCGAACTCGGCGAGGGCGTGCTCGGCCTGCTCCGCGGCCGCGTGCGACAGGCCCCGGTGGCGCACCGGCTCGTGGGTGGCCCGGGCGAGGGCCTCCTGCCAGGCGACCCGGGCCGCGCGGGTGTTCAGGAGGGCCTCCCGGACGTCGGGGCTGGCGGGGCCGGCCGGATCGGCGTACCGCGCGGTGACGGCCGCCGCGTACCGGCCCACCGCCGCCACCCAGTCCGCGAGCCGCCCCCGCAGCCGGGGCGTCTCCCACGCCGGGTAGACGGCGTACGCCAGCATCGCGAGGAGCCCGCCGAGGAGGGTCAGCAGCACCCTGTCCCGTACGGTCTGCGTCAAACCCGCGCCTTCCATGTCCAGCAGGAAGACGACGTACGCGGAGACGAAGACCTGGCCGGCCGCGTACCCCGTCCGCACCAGCAGGAACATCCCGAAGGCGCACAGCACCGCCAGCCCGGCGGACAGGTACACGCCCGGGTGGGCCGACTGCACCACCGCCGTCGCCAGCGCCACCCCGACGAGCGTGCCGCCGAACCGGGCCACCGAGCGGGCGTACGTCTGCGAGAAGTCCGGCCGCATCACCATGACCGACGCCATCGGCGCCCAGTAGCCGTGGCCGAACGGCAACACCGCCCCCAGGAGGTAGCCGGTGGCCGTGACGGCCGAGACCCGGACCGCGTGGCGCAGCACCGGCGAGTCGGGCCGCAGCTCGGCGCGCATGCTCGCGGCCACGATCGGAGCGAGGCGCACCAGGGACGGCCGGGTCCGGCCGGCGGGGGCCCTCCGGGCGGCCGCCGCCGGCCCCGCCCCGGCCGCGGCCCCGCGCGACGACGCCTCCGCGCTCCGGCGCGCGGACGTCTCCGTACGCGGTTCCGCCGTCTCCACGACGTCGCCCAGCAGCGCGGCGAGCCGGAGGGCCGCGCGGCGGGACGGGCCGGACAGGATGGAACCGGTGTCGGGGGTGCGGAGCGCGGCGACGGCCGGCGGGGGCAGGGTGACCGGCTCGCCGTGCCGGATCGCGTGGGCCGCGGCGTCCAGGAGCGCGCCCGCCGCGGCGAGCAGCTCCCGGACCCGGTCGCGCTCGGGGCCCTCCTTCGGCACCCCGACGGCGGGATCCGCCAGCGACGCGAGCACCGGGCGGATCCGCTCGGCGATGCCCCGCGCCCCGTGGAGTTCCGCCGGGCGGCGGCGGGCCTGGCGGGGCGTCACGGCGGCGGCGCTGCGGGCCGTCATGAGCGGGACCGGGTCGAAGGGGGCGACCGGGTCGTGGCGGAGGCGGCGGGCGTAGTCCGCCTCCGCGGCCAGCGCGTCCGCGAGGGCGTCGCGCTGGGCACCCCAGCGGCGGACCGGGAGGAGGACGACCAGCGCGGCCTGGACGACACCGCCCACGAAGATCATGGCGGCGTGGCCGGCGGCCTCGGCGACCGAGGTGGGGAGGGTGACCGTGACCAGCATGATCGCCACGTTGGAGGAGGCGATGATGCCGGCGGTCGGGCCGGCGGCCCAGGCCAGCCCCGCGAGGAACGTCCAGCAGAGGAGCAGCGCCAGGAAGAGCGCCTCGTGCGTGCCGGTGAGATAGCCCAGGAACGTGGAGACGGCGAGACTCGCCCCGGAGGCGAGCGCCAGCGTGGGGCGGGGGCGCCAGGACCGCTGGAAGGTGGCGATGGCCGCCTGGAACGCCCCGAAGGCGGACGACACGGCGACGGCGGGGCCGAAGAGGGCGAGCGAGACCCCTATGACCAGGGCCAGTCCCAGCGCCCCGCGCGCCGCGACGGCCGGCTCCAGCCGCCGCCGCTCCATGCTGAGCCCCGAGCGGGAGGTCTCCTTCAGCGCCCGAAGCCAACTCATGCGCCGAGCGTATCCGCGATAGGGCATCAATCGGGCATTTCGCCCCATGTTGCCCAGGCCCTCGCCGGGCGGCCCCTACGGCGTGGGGCGGTCCCGGAGCGAGGGGCGGTGGGGGTGGAGCCCGGCCTGGTCGGCGGCCGAGGCTCCGTGGTTCCAGCCGGCCTCGTCCCAGGCGGCGCGGACACGGGTGGTGCGGGTCTCGGGGAACAGTTCGTCCGTGCGGGTGGTGACGGCCAGGTCCCGGGAGGCGAGGGCGGGCAGGAGCGACGGGGCCTCGGCGGCGACGCGGCGGGACGTCGACGCGAGGCGGGCGCCCAGCCGGTTGGCGTACGCGAGCAGGAAGGACTGCCGGAAGGACTTGGTGCGCTTGCGGCCGCCCGCCCGCTGTTCCGCCTCCGCCCGCGTCATCGCCGCCGTGCCCTGGACGAGCAGCGACGTGTAGAGCAGCTCCACCGGATCGAGGTCCGCCTCGAAGCCGATCACGGTCGAGAAGCCGTACGTCTCGTTCCACACGGCCCGGCAGTGGTTCGCCGTGGCGACCGCGTCCAGCAGGATCGCCTTCGCCTGCTCGTACGGCGGCTCCACCCCGATCCGGATCGCGCCGGGCGTCTCCGGCGTCGGCGCACCCGCGGCGAGCGTCGCCTCGTCGAGGCTGTGGCGGGCCATGAGCTCCTGGGCCTTCGCCGTGAGCGCCTCCGCCTCCTCGGGGTAGCCGGTCGCCTCCGCCTTGGCGAGGAGCGCCCTGATCCGGGTGAGCATGCGGGGCTCCCCGGCGGCCGCCGGCGGCAGCGCGTCGCCCGGGGCGGGGCCGACGGCGTCGAGCCGGGGCAGCCGGACCAGCAGGCGGTACAGCTCCAGGACGGTCGTCGCGTACGAGAACCGGTCCGTCGGCCGGGCGGCCGTGTCGTCCAGCTCGTCGAGCTGCGCCCGCCAGCGGTGCGGCAGCCTGGCGTACCCGGCCGTCTCCGTCCTGACGAGGGCGGACAGGAGGCGGACGTGTTCGTCCGCCAGCTCGCGGCGGACGGTCCGGGCGAGGTCGGCGGGCTGCCAGCCGCGGCCCCAGAGGGTGCGGAGGAACTCCTCGCCGCGCCGGGCCAGTTCCCCGTCCGCGCCCCGGTCGGCGGCGAGCAGCGACGCCGCCGTGTCGAGCGATCCGTCGTCGCTCGCGTACAGCGCCTCGAAGGCCCTGTCGATCGTGGTGCTCATGCCGTCCTCGCGTCCCATTCCTCGCGCGACCGGGCGATGACCGCACGGTGGTCGAGCGACCAGTCGACCAGCCGCTTGATGAGGTGGGTCATGCTGTGGCCGGTCTCCGTCAGCGCGTACTCCACCTGCGGCGGGGCAGTCGGGTACACCGTCCGCGAGACGAGGCCGTCGCGTTCGAGGCGGCGCAGGGTCAGGGTCAGCATCCGCTGCGAGATGCCGGTGACCAGGCGCTGGAGTTCCCTGAACCGCCGCGGCCCCGAGGCGAGTTCGACGACCACGTGCACGGTCCACTTGTCGCCGAGACGGTCCTGCACGTCCCGCACGCCACAGTCCTCCGCGCAGCTCACCAAGGGCTCGGTGGTTACCTCCGTGTGCCCCTCCGACATCGATGTGCCTCCTTCCGCGATTCCGTCCGTCCCCCCACGATGATCTCAGCCGTCACGACCTCTGGGGGAAAACATGCTGCTCGTCACCGGTGTCTCCGGCGCCCTGGGCGCGCTCGTCGCCGAACGGCTGGCCGGCCGCGACGACGTCGTCCTGGGGACCCGCGCCGGGCTGCCCGGCACCCGCCGGCTCGACTTCGACGCGCCGGAGACCCTGCCGGACGCCTTCGCCGGGGTGGACACGCTGCTCCTGATCTCCGCCGGGTACGGCGAGGACGACACGGTCGTCGCCCGCCACGAGGCCGCGATCTCGGCCGCCGAGCGGGCGGGCGTCCGGCACGTGGTCTACACGAGCCTCTCCGGCGACGGCGACCATCTCGCGTACGCCCTCGCCCACCGCTGGACCGAGCGGCGGCTTCGCCGGTCGGCCACGCTCGACTGGACGATCCTCCGCAACGGCCTGTACGCCGAGTTCCTCACCTGGATCGCCGCGCCCGACGCCGGGAACCGGATCACCGGGCCCCTCGGCGAGGGACGGCTCGCCGCCGTCGCCCGCGCGGACCTCGCCGACGTCGCCGTCTCGGTCGCCACCGATCCCGCCGCGCACCGCGGCCGGGTCTACGAGCTCGTGGGCGAGCGCCCCCTCGGCGGCGCCGACCTGGCGGAGGCCCTGGGCGCCGTCTACGCCCCCGGGACGCTCGCGGACGCCCGTGCCGCCGTCGCCGCGTCCGGGGCCGTCCCCTTCCAGGTCCCGATGCTGGCGAGCACGTACTCGGCGATCGCCCACGGCTTCCTCGACGGCACGGGGGTCGAGAGCGACCTGCGCGCGCTGCTCGGCGGGCGCGAACCCCTCGACGCGCTCGACGTGTTCGTGAAGGCCGTACGGAAGGGGTAGGGCCAGGCATACCCCGGGGACGCCCCTCAGCGGTCGTGATCCGAGCGGGCCGAAACGGTTCGCTTGAGCCATGACCACGACTACCGCCGCCACCGCCGCCGTACGGCTCCGCGGGCTCACCCGGCACCACCGGGACGTCCGCGCCCTCGACGGCGTCGACCTCGACTTCGCCGCCGGGACCTTCACCGCCGTCATGGGCCCCTCGGGCTCGGGCAAGTCCACGCTCCTCCAGTGCGCCGCCGGTCTCGACCGGCCCACCGCCGGCAGCGTGGCGGTCGGCGGCGTCGCCCTGGACGGGCTGAGCGAACGGCGCCTGACCCTGCTGCGGCGCGAGCGCATCGGCTTCGTCTTCCAGTCCTTCAACCTGCTGCCCTCCCTGACGGCCGCGCAGAACGTCGCCCTGCCGCTCCGGCTGGCGGGCCGCCGCCCGGCCCGTACGGAGGTCCGGGAGGCACTCGCGCGCGTGGGGCTCGCCGGGCGGGAACGCCACCGGCCCGGCGAGCTCTCCGGCGGGCAGCAGCAACGGGTCGCCATCGCACGGGCGTTGATCACCCGGCCGGCCGTCCTCTTCGGCGACGAACCGACCGGCGCGCTCGACTCGACGACGAGCCGCGAGGTGCTCGGCATGCTGCGGGAGCTCGTCGACCGGGACGGACAGACGATCGTCATGGTCACCCACGACCCGGTGGCCGCGTCCCGCGCCGACCGCGTCGTCTTCCTCGTCGACGGGCGCGTGGCGGGCGAACTGCAGGCCCCGACGGTGGAGGCGGTCGCGGCCCGGATGGCGGGCCTGGAGGACGGCGACGGGGCGGGAGCGCCGCCGGGGCCGGGCGCCCGCGCCGGGTCGGACGCGGAGACGGATACGGAGGCCGAGGCGGAGGCCGAGGCTCGGGCGGGAGCGGTGACGACGGCGGGTGCCGGTGCCGGCGCGGTCGTGGGGGGTCCGGCGTGCTGACCGTCGTGCTGACCGGGCTGCGGGCCCGCTGGGCCTCCTTCCTCGGGGGATTCGTTGCGCTGGCCCTCGGGGTGGGGCTGCTCACCACGATGGGGCTCGGGCTGGCCGCGACGCTTCACGCGCCCCCGCGTTCTCCCGAACGGTTCGCCTCGTCGCCCGTCGTCGTCCTGGGCCACGACCGGCTGGTGCTCGACGTACGGCGCGGGCCCGACACCGTGCCCGTGGCGCGGCCGCTCGACCGTCCACAGCCTGTGGACAGTGGATTGCTGCGCGAGCTCCGGGCCCGCTGGACCGTCACCGCTCCCCCGGGCGACGGCGCCCCCGACGCCGTCGGCGTGGACGCCCCCGCCGACGAGGTCCGGGCCCTCGTCGGCCGGCGAGCGCAGGTCCTCACCGGCGCGGAGCGGGTACGCGCCGACCCCGACCCCGAGCGGGACACCCGGGCGCTCACCGCGCTCAACGCCCTGCTCGGCACCTCCGGCGGTGTCACCGCCTTCGTCTCCGTCTTCGTCGTGGCCTCCACGTTCGCGTTCGCCGTGGCCCTGCGCCGCCGCGAGTTCGGGCTGCTGCGGACCGCCGGGGCCACCCCCGGACAGGTCCGGCGACTCCTCCTCGGCGAGGCGGCGGCGCTCGGCGTGCTCGCCTCGGCCGCCGGGTGCGCGCTCGGCGGCCTGGGAGCGCCGGTGCTGGCGCGAACCCTGGTCGACGGCGGCCTCGCCCCCGCGTGGTTCACGATCGGCGAGGCCGCCTGGCCGTTCCACGCCGCCTTCTGGACAGGAGTGACGGTCGCCCTCACCGGGGCCGTCGCCGCCTCGCGGCGGGCCGGAAGGGTGGGCCCGACGGCCGCGCTGCGCGACGCGGACGTCGACACCGACGTCCTGCCCCTGGGCCGGGCCGTCCTCGGGACCGGACTGCTCCTGGCCGGGGCCGGGATGCTCGCCTGGACGTACGCCACCGAACCGTCCGAGCTGCTCAAGCGGAAAACGTACACGACCCTGCCGATGCTGCTCACCGGGGGCGTCGCCCTGCTCTCCCCGCTCCTGGTGCGGCCGGTGGCCCGGCTGCTGCGGCTCCGGGGGGCCGTGGGGACGCTCGTACGGGAGAACAGCGCGGCCTCCGTGCGCCGTACCGCCGCCATCGCCGCGCCCGTCCTGGTGACCGTGGCGCTCGCCGGGACCCTCTTCGGCTCGGCGACGAGCGTCACGCGCACGCGTGAGGCCGAGGCACGGGAACAGACGACCGCTCAGTACGTGGTGACCGGGGAGAAGTTGCGGGCGGTGACGGCGCCGGCCGGGGCCCTCGTGTCCGCCACCGGGGCGACCTCCGTCTTCGTACGGGACGGGGCCGAGGCCGTGGTGAAGTACGGGGCGCGGGCGGTCGCCGACCCGGCGGCCTTCGCGGAGCTGGCCCGGCTGCCGGTGGTCGCCGGGGACCTGCGGGACCTGGACGACCGGTCGATCGTCATCAACGAGGAGTTCGAGCGGCACCGGGTCGGCGAGACCGTCGAGGTCTGGCGGGCCGACGGCAGCGGGCCGGTGCGGCTGCGGGTCGCGGCCGTCCTCGCCCTCGGCACCGGCGACAACGGGCCCTACGTCACCCGGGCGAACGCTCCGGGCGCAGCCCTCGACCGGATCGACGCGAGCGGCGGCGGCGCGGCGACGGCACGGGCCCTGGAGGCGAGCGGCGGGACCGTCAGGACCGCCGACGCCTGGGCCGACGCCGGCCACCGGGCGGGCAACCCGCAGAACCGGCTCGGCATGATCCTCGTCCTCGGCATCGCGCTCGTCTACACGGTGATCGGTCTCGCCAACACCCTGCTGATGGCGACCTCCGTGCGGGGCGGCGAGCTGGCCTCGCTCCGGCTCGCCGGAGCCACCCGCGCCCAGATCCTGCGGGTGGTGGCGGGCGAGGCGGCGCTCGCCGTCGCCGTCGGCGGCCTCCTCGGCCTCGCCGTCACGGCCGCCGTCCTCGGCACCCTGGGCGCGGGCCTCGCCGCCCTCTCCGCCCCCGTCGCCCTGGCCCTGCCGTGGGCCCCCGTCGGCGCGGCGGCGGCCGTGTGCGCGGTGGTCGCCGTCGCCTCTTCGGCCCTCCCCGCGTGGCGCCTCACGCGCTGAGCGGCCATGGTGGGAGACGGGGCGGTGACAAGGGTCGGAGCCGGGTCACCGCCCCGTCCCACCACGCCCGCGCGCCCCCAGACCCGCCTCAGGCCCACGGGGCGTCACGCGGGCACGGCCTCATACCCACCCGGCCTCACGCGCGCGCGTGAGGCCGGGTGCCGTCTAGGCGCCGGCCCCCTTGCGCCACTCCGGCGCGAGGACCGACCAGACCTCCTGGTCGTGGAGGGTGCCGCGGCAGGGGTAACTCTGGCGGAGGACACCGTCCTTCGTCATGCCGAGACGCCGGGCCACGGCGATGCTGGGCTCGTTGTCGGAGTTGACCACCCACTCGACGCGGTGGATCCCGCGCACCTCGATCGCCCAGCCGATGAGGGCGCGGGCCGCCCGGGTCACCAGGCCCCTGCCGACCGCCGCCGGCTCCAGCCAGCAGCCGGCCTCGGCGTTGCCGTTCTTGACGTCGAGCGTGCGGAGGATGACGGCGCCGACCAAGGTGCCGTCCGACCAGATGCCGTGGATGCGGCCCGTGTCGGCCGCCACCTTCTCCGCGTACAGGCGGAGGAACGCCCGGCTCGACTGCAGGTCGGTCACGACGTCGGGGAGCCCGTTGCGGGCCCCGATGAACTCCCGTCCCCGGTCGATGTGCGCCAGGAACTCGTCGGCCTGCCACGGTTCCAGCGGGCGCAGCTCCGCGCCGTCGTCTCCCAGGGACATCGCGTACATCGTCGCCGCCTTCCACGTCGCACAGCACTCACGGTCGGGAGGGATCCTCTCACCCGGCGGCGCCCGTGGAGCGGGCCCTACGGGACGAGGACCAGCTTGCCCCGTACGTGGCCCGTCTCGCTCAACTCCTGCGCGCGGGCGGCCTCCTTGAGGGGGAGGGTGTCGGCCAGGCGGACCGTGAGGGCGCCCTCCGCCGCCAGGCGGGCCTGGGCTGCGAGCCCGCGCCGCACGTCGTCCGGGTCCCCCGAGACGCCGGAGAAGACGATCCCGAACTCGGCGGCGTCCGTGGCGGCGATGGTCGCGATCCGCGCCTTGTCCGCCGTCCCCTCTCCGCCGAGGAGCTCGATGGCCACCGGCAGCACGCCGTGGCCGGCCGCGTCGAAGACCGCGTCGACACCGCCCGGTGCTGCCGTCCTGACCCGGTCGGCCAGGCCGTCCCCGTACGCCACGGGGATCGCGCCGAGTTCGCGCAGGTAGGCGTGGTTGGACTCCGAGGCGCTGCCGACGACCGTGATCCCGGCCGCGACCGCGAGCTGGACGGCCACCGAGCCGACGACGCCGGCCGCGCCGTGGAGGAACAGCGTCTCGCCCTTGCGTACGCCGATCAGGTCCAGGACCCGCTGCGCGGTCTCCCCGGCCACCGGGAGGCTCGCGGCGCTCGCCCAGGAGAGGCCGGCGGGCTTGGGGGCGACGATGCCGGCGATGGCGTACTCGGCGTAGGCGCCGGTCTTCGTCCAGCCGAGGACCTCGTCGCCGACGGCCAGGCCGGTGACGCCCTCGCCGAGCGCGTCGACGGTGCCGGCGAACTCCAGGCCGGGCACGGCGGGGAAGGTCGTCGGGTAGAACTCCTCTACCCAGCCGTGACGGCGCTTCCAGTCCACCGGGTTGAGACCGGCCGCCGCCACCTTGACCCGGACCTCGCCGGGGCCGGGCTCGGGCACGGCGACGCCGGTCGCGTGGCGCAGCACCTCGGGCCCGCCGAACTCCTCGTACACGATCGCTTCCATACCGGCCATCTCTGCCTCCAGCGCTGCCTGTTCGGTGATCCCGCTCTTCGATGTGCTCCAGCCTGCCTCCCCCGTCACGGGCTCCCCGCCCTCCCAACGGCCAGTCCCACCTGTCCGAAAGACCGGCCGCCGGCCGTCCTCCCGCGATTACGCTGCACGGCATGGACGCGCTCACGCTGACCACCGTGTACGAGATCCTCCGGCAGCCGCTCGGGGAGATCCTCCCCAAGGTCTCGGCCGCCCTCGCCCCGCTGGTCCCGCACGTGGACGCGGCCGAACTCTCCACCCACTGCGCCCATTCGCCCTTCAAGACGACCGGCGGAACGGAGGGGCCGACCGCCGCCGAACTGGCGCCGCTGCTCGCGGCGGGCGTGCCCGGCAGCCCCTGGCAGGGCGTGGCGACGATCGGCGGCCGGGAGCGCGAGGTCGTCGCCGTCAGCAGTCACGCGACCCGGCGCGGCGCGCTCCTCGTGCTCGTCCGGGAGGACGGCGCGGACCCGGACGCCGCGGACCCGGCCGGACTGGCCGTCGCCCAGGCGCTCTGGGACCTGGTGACCAGCCACTTCGACCGGTTCGCCGCCGAGGCGATGCCGGGCGCCCTGGCCCGCTCGCGGGCCGCCGCCGACACCCGGGCCCGGGTGATCGCCGAGCTCACGGCCTCGCACACGGCCGCGCTCTCCGGGGTCCTCGGGGTGCTGCGCAGCCGCGCCCTCGATGACACGACGGCCCGGGCGACCGCGACCGACCTGGCCGCCTCGGCGCTGATCGAGATGCGGGCGGCGCAACGCCGGGACCGGGCGCTCGCGGAGGAGCCCGCCCAGGACGCCTTCGAGCGTCTCGCCGGCGAACTGCGGCCGATGCTGCGCCACAGCCCCGTCCGCCTCGACCTCGGCGCACCCGACTCGGACCGCTCCCTCGCGGCGGACGTCGCCCACAGCGCCCGGGCGATCGTCCGGGCGCTCCTCCTCGTCGTCCTGGAGCAGGACTCGGTGCGGCGGGTCCACGTCGGCTGGCAGCTGACCGAGCACGAGCTGCGCGCCTCGGTGCGCGACGACGGCGCCGGCGCGCTGGCCCCCTGCGACCTCGGGGCCGGCACGGTCCGCGACCGCGTCGACGTCCTCGGCGGCCGCCTCGACATGGACATCGTGCCGGGCTGGGGCACGACCATCACCGCGGTCATCCCGCTCGCCACCCCCGAGGCGCCCGTCGAGGCCGCCCACCCGCTCACCGGGCTCGGCGAACGCGAGGTCGAGGTGCTCCGCCACCTCGCCCTGGGCCACCGCAACCGACGCATCGCCGAGGAGCTCCACATCAGCGAGTCGACCGTCAAGTTCCACGTCGCCAACATCCTCGCCAAGCTCGGCGTGGACTCCCGGGGCGAGGCGGCGGCCCTCTTCCACGCGGCCGCGTAGCGCCCGTCTCCGGGGCCGCCGGGGCGGCTTCCGGGGTTTGTCAGTGGCGGGTGCCAGACTCGGACGCATGAGCGAGAGATGGGCGCTGGCGGCCGAGGCGGAGGGGGACGGGGCGCTGCTCGTCCCCCTCCGCCCGGACGGCGCGCCCGTGGGGCCGGTGCGGCGCGAGCCGGACCTGGTGGCGGCCGTCCGGGACCGGCCGGAGGTGGCCCGCTGGGTGTGGCGGTCGACGGCCGAGGTGTATCCGCGGCTGCTCGCCGCGGGTGTGCGCGTCGAGCGGTGCTACGACGTGGAGGACGCCGAGCAGCTGCTCCTGGGGCACGAGGGACGGCTCGGGGAGCCCCGGTCGGCGGCGGCGGCCTGGGCGCGCCTGCGCGACGCCCCGGTGCCGCCCGATCCGCCGCAGCGCAGCGCCGAGCCGGGTTCGCAGGACTCGCTCTTCGAGCCGCGCCCGGTGGTCTCGGTGCCGTTCGAGGGCTTCCTCGCGGTCTACGCGGAGCAGCTGCGCCGGCACGAGCGGGCCGAGCATCCGGGTCGGATGCGGCTGCTCACGGCCGCCGAGTCGGCCGGGATGCTGGTGGCCGCGGAGATGCACCGGGACGGGCTGCCGTGGCGGGCGGACGTGCACCGGGAGCTGCTGCACGAGCTGCTCGGCGAGCGGTACGCGGGCGGGGGCGAGCCGCGCCGGCTCGCCGAGCTGGCGGACGAGGTGTCCGCCGCCTTCGGCCGCCGGGTCCGGCCCGATCTGCCGGCGGACGTGGTGCGGGCCTTCGCGCAGGCCGGGGTGCGGCTGAAGTCGACCCGCCGCTGGGAGCTGGAGGAGGTCGACCATCCGGCGGTGGAGCCGTTGATCGCGTACAAGAAGCTGTACCGGATCTGGACGGCGCACGGCTGGTCGTGGCTGTCCGACTGGGTCAGGGACGGTCGTTTCCGGCCGGAGTACCTGCCGGGTGGCACGGTCAGCGGTCGCTGGACGACCAACGGCGGCGGGGCCCTGCAGATCCCGAAGGTGATCCGGCGGGCGGTGGTCGCCGACGAGGGCTGGCGGCTCGTGGTCGCCGACGCCGACCAGATGGAGCCGCGGGTGCTCGCCGCGATCTCCCGTGACCCGGGGCTGATGGAGGTCGCGGGGCATCCCGACGACCTGTACACCCGTCTCTCGGACCGGGCCTTCTCCGGCGACCGCGATCACGCCAAGATCGCGCTGCTCGGCGCGATCTACGGGCAGACGAGCGGTGACGGCCTGAAGAACCTGGCGGCGCTGCGGCGCCGCTTCCCGCGCGCGGTGGCCTATGTCGACGAGGCGGCGAAGGCGGGCGAGGAGGGCCGGCTCGTGCGGACGTGGCTGGGCAGGACCAGTCCGCGGGCGGTCGGCTCGGGCGACGACGGCGAGGCGGGACTTCCGCAGGAGTCCGGCGAACCGGAGCCGGAGAGCGGCGAGTTCGTCCCGGGGTACGCCTCCGGGAACGCCCGGGCGCGCGGCCGGTTCACCCGTAACTTCGTCGTGCAGGGCAGTGCCGCGGACTGGGCGCTGCTGATGCTGGCGGCGTTGCGGCGGTCCCTCGCGGGGATGCGGGCGGAGCTGGTGTTCTTCCAGCACGACGAGGTGATCGTGCACTGTCCGGCGCAGGAGGCCGAGGCGGTCACGGCGGCGATCCGGGCGGCCGGGGACGAGGCGGGGCGGATCGCGTTCGGCGAGACGCCGGTGCGCTTCCCGTTCACGACGGCCACGGTCGAGCGGTACGCGGACGCCAAGTAGACGCGCGGCGAGGGGCGGCGGGTCGGCCCGCCACCCCTCTCCCCCGTGCGGAGCGGACTACTTCACGGGCAGCTTCTGCCACTTGGGGCTGAGCGCGATGGCCTTCAGCTGCGCCAGCGTCAGCGCGGGCTCGGCGCGTGAGGCGTCCTCGTGCTGGGCGCCGGTGTTGAAGGCGGAGACGACGACCCGGAAGCCCTCGGGCGTGATGGTGTCGGCGGTCCACCAGACGACGCCGGCGCCGCCCTTCTCACCGGGCTGCTGGGTGAGCTTGACCTTGCGGCCGTCGGGCAGCGTGGTGACGTTCCCGCTGCCGAACAGCTGGCCTGCCACGTCGCCCATGTTCGGCTGGACGTTGATCTGGACGAGGCTCTTGCCCTTGCCGTCGTCGACGACGAGGAAGCCGCCCTCGCCCTCGCCGCCCTTGTCCGTGACCTTCAGGCCCTTGGGGAGCAGCGCGTGCAGGGTCGTCCGGACCGAGGTGCCGGCCGGCTCGGCGGGCTGCTGGGGCTCGTTGCCCGGGGTGACCTTCGACGGCGACAGCTGGGGCAGCTGCTTGAGCAGCGGACGCCAGGCGTCGGCCGTGACGAGGGCCTTCAGCTGGGCCGGGGTGAAGGGCGGGTTCTCACGGCTGACGGGGGAACCCTTCTCGGCGGCGGCGTTGTACTCGCTCGCGTCGACCAGGAAGCCGTCCTTGGTGAGCAGGACCGCCCGCCACGCCTTGGTCTCCTCGCGCTTGTCGGGGTACTCGTACCCCTGGAGGATCATCAGCCGGGCGCCGTTCGGCAGCCGCTCGGTGGTGCAGTCGTCGTAGGGGACGTAGACCTTGCTCGGGCACTCGACCTGGTCCGAGCCCGCCTCGCCGCCGGTGCCGGCGCGGTAGAGGCCGACGGAGACGGCCGACTTGCCGTGGCCGTCGTCGTACACGCCGGCGACGGACTGGCCCGTGCCGTCCAGGTCGGCGAACTCCCACCGGCCGGCCGGGGTGCGGGCCTTGAGGACGGCCGCGAGGTCCTTGACCGGGATCTGCGCCTGGCCCGGCTTCTGGGGGGTGGCGGTGCCGGAGGCAGGGCGGGGCTTCGGGGCCGCGGCGACGCTGGTGGGCTTCGTCTTGCCTTCGGAGCCGATCAGGGACCCTCCGTAGGCGCCGCCGATGCCGACGGCGGCGAGCGCGAACGCTCCGCCGGCCACCGCGAGGCGGCGGCGCACGAGGCGGCGGCGGCCGCGGGAGAGTCCACCGGCGACGAGCTCGCGCCGGCCGTCGACGGAGAAGCCGTCGCCGGTGCGGCGCAGGACCGCGCCGAGCTCTTCCTCGAATCCCCCGCCCTGGGGGTCCTCGTACGGGAGACCTTCGTTCTGGGGCATGCCGAAACCACCGTTTCCGGTTCGTGGGTGGGAAGTCTGTCAGGGGAGTACGAGCTCGGGTCGCGGGCTCAGCGGGCGGCGAACTCCGTGATGCTGCCGCCGAGCCGTTCCCGGAGCTTCGCCAGCGCGCGCACGGAGCGGGTGCGCACCGCGGCGGAGCTGACGTGCAGGGCGTCGGCGGTCTCCTCGATGCTGCGGTCCTCCCAGTACCGCAGCACCACGACCGCCCGGTCCTTGGGTGCGAGGCCGGCCAGCGCGTCGAGCAGCGCGATCCGGAGCGCGGGGTCCTCGCCGTTGTCGGGCGCGCGGTCGGGGAGCTCTCCGAGCGGCCGCTCGGTGGCGGACCGGCGCCGCTGGTGGCTGAGGAACGTGCGCACCAGCACGGTCTGGGCGTAGGCGGCGGGGTTGCCGACGCGGGCCATGCGCCCCCACAGCGCGTACATCCGGCCCAGCGTCTCCTGGGTGAGGTCCTCGGCGAGATGGGTGTCGCCGCTGGTCAGCAGGCAGGCAGACCGGAAAAGGTGCCCCGTGCGTGCGGAGGCGAACTCCAGGAACTCGTCCGCGCGGGACTTTCTCATGCCCCTCCCTTCCCTCTCGGTCACATGGCGTGGTCGCCGTACACCTCATTGACGCGATGGGAGTGCGGAAATGTTTCAGATGGTCCCGGGTATTTCCGAGGGGATTGCCGCCCGACGTATCCGAAGAAGCGGAATCGGGTAATCCTGAAGGTATGAACACTCTCAGCGCAGCAGAGATCCTGGCCGCTGGGGTTTGGCAGTCAGGGCTTGGACAGGTTCTCGGCGGGCTCGTCATCGTCGGCGTGCTCATCGGCGCGGTCTGGCTCGGCTTCCGCGTCCGCGACCGCGAATCCGAGACACCCAAGCCGGAGGAGCAGCCGCACCGGCCCGACACCGGAGCGCTGCCCGGCGAATCGTCCGAATACCGCAGGGCGGCCGAGATGCCGCACACCGACGGCGAGCACCGGCTCATGCCGTACCAGCTCAAGGGCTCCGGGACGGAGACCTCCCCCGACCCGCCCAGCGAGGAGAAGCGCAAGTGGGGCGGGATCTCCAGCGGCGGCTTCGGCAGCGGGGGCACCGGACACGGCGACTGACGCCGGACGATCCCAGGGCCGTCGTCGGGACGGTCCCCCAGGGCACCCCGACGGCGGCCGCATCCCGCGTCACGGAGGTCACGCCCCGTGGATCACGACAACCACGACAGGGACGACCGGGCCGTCGCCGCCCGCTTCGACGAGGAGCGGCAGCGGCTGCGGGCCGTCGCGTACCGCCTGCTCGGCACGTTCGACGAGGCCGACGACGCCGTACGGGAGGCGGTGCTGCGCGCGGCACGGGAGGCCGTACGGGCCTCGGTGCGGCGGGGGGACCCGCCGACCGAGGTCGTCGGCCGGGTCTGCCTGGAGCGGCTCCGGGCCCGCGAGAGCCACTGGGGGAAACCATGGAACCCCTGGGACCCCTGGGCCGCCGGCGCACCGAACCGGCCGCGCCGGCCCGAGGAGGTCTCCGACCCCGGCCGGCGGGCGCTGCTCGCCGCCGACGCCGACACCGACGGTGCGGACCTCGCGCTGGTCCTGGACGGCCTGACGCCGTCCGAACGGCTGGCGTACGTCCTCCACGACCTGTTCTCCGAGCCCTACGAGGAGATCGCCGGCATCCTGGACCGCTCCCCGGCCGCCGCCCGACAGCTGGCCGGCCGCGCCCGGCACCGGGTGGGCGGCGCGGAGGAGATGCCGCACCCCGATCCCGCACGCGGACGCGAGATCGTCGCGGCCCTCCTGACGGCCGCGCGCAACGGCGACCTCGACGCCCTCCTCGCGCTGCTCGACCCGGACGTCGTGCTCCGGGCCGACGCCGCCGCCGTACGCGCCGGGACGGCCGCCGCGCACGGAGCCCCGGCGGTCGCCCGGCCGGTCGCCCGGCACGCGAGGGCGGCCCGCCCCGCCCTCGTGGACGGCATGGCGGGCCTGGTGGAGGGCGACCCCGCGGGCAGCGGCGACGCCACGACCGTCCTCGGCTTCACCGTCCTCCACGACCTGATCACCTCCGTCGACCTCCTGGCCGACGCGGACCACCTCAGCCGCCTGGACCTCCGGCTCCTCGACGGGAGGAACGCGGCCTGAGGACGGGACCGCCCCGCCCCGCCCCGGCAGGGTCTACGCGGCGTCCGTCGGGCGGCCCGCGCGGGAGGCGATGTGGGCCGGCGGGGCGAGTTCCGCCGGGAGGACGGGGTCGGCGACCGGCTCGCCGAAGGTCGTCACCACCGGGAGGACCCCCGCCCACAGGCCGAGCGCCGCGTCCTCGGAGTCGCCGTCGTCCGGCGGGCCGCTGCGGGTCTTCACGGACGCCTCGGTGAGGTCGAGCACGAGCACGGACGTCGCGGCCAGCTCCTTGCGGCTGGGCTGCCGTGCGTACTCCCACTGCCCCGGGGAGCTCTGCTCGGTGAGGGCCCGCAGGCCGCGCAGCTTCTCCTCCGGGTCGGTCACGATCCGCGGAACGCCGTAGACCATCGCGCAGCGGTAGTTGACGCCGTGCTCGAAGACGGACCGGGCCAGGACCAGGCCGTCGACGTGGGTGACGGTGACGCAGACGGTGGTGTCCGGGGCCTGGACCAGGCTGCGGCTGGCGACGGAACCGTGCAGGTAGAGCCGGTCGCCGTCCACTCCGTACACGGTCGGCACCACCATCGTCGTCCCGTCGACGGTGACCCCGAGGTGGCAGAGGAAGCCCGCGGCGAGCACGGCGTCCAGGTCGGCGCGGCGGTGGCTGCCCTTCTCCCGCATGCGGCGCAGCCGGGTCCGCTCGGTGACGGCCGGCCCGCCGTCGGGGGTGGCGGTGGTGGTGCTCATGGTTCCCTCTCGCTCCGCGTATCGGTGTGCAGGTGTTGTACGGGGTCTCAGCCCGTCACCGCCACCGGCGCCCGCCTGTCGGAACGGCGGTGCTCCGCGAGGGAGTCGCAGATCTCGCCGGCCCGGACGGCGGCCATCGACAGCAGGTTGGCCGTGATGCCGTGGGAGTGCTCGGTGCCTCCCATCAGGTAGATCCCGGCCTCCACGCCCGGCGCGGTCTCCACCCGGTAGTCGCGGCGCACCCGCAGCCGGCCGTCCTCGTCGCGCAGGCACGCGGAGTCCAGCTCGCCGAGGAGCCGGGTCGGGTCGGGCTCGCTGTAGCCGGTGGCGTACACGACGGCGTCGGCCGTCATCGTCTCCGTCTCGTCCGTCGCCAGGTTCCGCACCTCGACACGGACGCCGTCGGGGCCCTCCTCGACCCCGGTGAGCCGGGTGACGCCGAGGATCCGCAGCCGCTGCTCGCCGCGCACCTTCTCCTGGTACGAGCGGCGGTAGAGCTCCTCGATGAGGTCCATGTCGACCACGCCGTAGTTGGTGTTGCGGTGGTAGTCCATCAGCGTGCGGCGGACGGACGGGTCGGCGCCGTGGTAGAGGTCCACGGCCTCCGGGTCGAAGATCCGGTTCGCGTACGGGCTGTCGTCGGCCGGGCTGTACCCGTACCGGGTGTGCACGGCCACGACCTCGGCGTCCTCGTACGTGCGGTGCAGGTGGTCGGCGATCTCGGCGGCGCTCTGCCCGGCCCCGGCCACCACGAACCGGCGCGGGGCGCCCCCCGGCAGTGCGGCGAGCCGGTGCAGGAACTCACTGCTGTGCCACAGGCGTTCGGAGGACTCGACGCCCTCGGGGAGCCGGGGCACGAGGCCCGTGCCGATGACCAGGTTCCGCGCCCGGTAGGTGACGGCCTCCGCCTCGGAGCCGCTGCCGGCACCGCCCAGGGCGGCGACGTCGACCTCGACGACGGGGCCGTCCTGGCCCGCCCGGTCCGCCGGCCGGACGGCGGTCACCTCCAGGCCGTAACGGACCATGTGGTCCACGCCGTTGGCGGCCCACTGGAGATAGTCGTGGAACTCCTCGCGGGTCGGGAACAGGGCCTTGTGGTTGATGAAGTCGACCAGCCTGCCCCGGTCGTGCAGATACGGCACGAAGCCGAAGCGGCTCACCGGGTTGCGCAGCGTGGCGAGGTCCTTGAGGAACGAGACCTGCATGGTGGCGTCCGGGATGAGCATGCCCCGGTGCCAGCCGAAGCTCGGCTGCTTCTCCAGGAAGACGGCCGTCAGCTCCTCGCCGGGCGCGGCCCCCTCGTTGTACTCCTCGATGGCGATCGCGAGGGCGAGGTTGGCGGGCCCGAAGCCGACACCGACGACGTCGTAGACGGGGGTGGTGGTCTCGTTCATGGCGGAAACCTTTCGGGGAATCGGAGAGTGGTTCAGGAGGTACGGGCCCGGGTCGCCGTCAGCGCGACGCAGAGGGCGGCGAGCGCCAGGGCGAACAGCAGCCCCGTACCGGCGAAGGAGAGGAACACGGCGGCGATCAGCAGCGTCACGGCGGCCGTCACGCGCAGCGCGCGCCCGGTGCCGCGCGCCCTCAGCGCGGCCGCGGCGGCGGCCACGTACAGCAGCAGGAAGGCGCTGCTGGTGACGACGAGCACCAGCTCCTCGCCGGTGCCGGCGAGGGTCAGGCCGCCGAGCACGGCCGCGTAGGCGAGGGCCAGCGCGACCGTGGCGGGCACCGGGCGGGCGGCCAGGCGCCGCGGCAGGATCCGCTCGCGGGCGGCGGCCCGGACCACCCGCGTCGCGCCGAGGACCCACGCGTTGGTCGCGACCACCGCGAGCCCCAGGGCCAGCAGGTCGCCGGCGATCGCGCCGCCCTCGCCGAGCGAGGCGCCCAGCAGGGCGGTGATGACGACGGGCTCGTTCCCGGGCACGGCGAGATAGGCGGCCGTCACCGCCGCGTACAGCAGACCCACGATCGGGACCGCCCAGCGGATCGCCCGCCGGTAACTCCGGGCCGGGTCGTCGACCTGCTCGGCGAGCGTGGAGACGTTCTCCCAGCCGAGGAAGGAGAAGAAGGCGGTCACGACGGCGATGCCGACCCCGCCCCAGCCGTGCGTGACGAACGGCGTGTACTGGCCCGCGTCGAAGCGCGGCACCGCGAGGACCACGGCCCCGCCGAGCCCGAGCAGCAGCACGACCAGCGCGGCGGCCTGGACGCGGGCACCGGCCGTGAGACCCAGCAGGGTGAACGCGGCGGACAGCGCCATGAAGCCGATGGCGAGCGGGTACACCGGGCCGTCGGGCGCGCCGAGCAGGCCCAGCAGGCAGCGGGCCGACACGATGCCCATCACCGGGTTCCCGATGACGTACGTCGCCACCAGCAGCAGCGCCGCCGCCCGCCCCGGCCGCCGGCCGAACCCGGCCTCCACCATCGCGGCCAGCCCCGAGGCGTCCGGCCGCCACGCCGACATCTCCGCGAAGAAACGCGCGAACGGGTACGAGCTGAGCGCCAGCGCCAGCCACGCGAGCAGTGCGGCGGGGCCCGCCTGCCGCTCCGTCAGCCCCGGGACCAGCAGAATCCCCGTCCCCACCAGACTGCTGACGTAGAACACCACCAGAGCCCGCACCCCGAGCCCCGAGCCCTTCCCGACCGCCTCCGGCCGAGCCACGACATCCGTCACAACGTCACCTCCATACCGCCCCACACCGACACCGGACCTTCCGCGGCCCCCTGGGGCCGCACCGCCACCCCGCCTCCCGGCACCGCCGCTGCGGGCGGGCACGGGGGCGGGGACTCACACACCCGTCAGCACCTCCATGGCTTCGGCGGCGGCGAGTTCCGCCGCGGCGGGGGCGGTCTTGAAGCCGGCGCCGGACCAGCCGGTCGCGAGGACGACACGGCTGCCGGCGTGTTCCCGGCCGAGGTGGGGCCGGGAGTGCGGGGTGTAGAGGTCGACGCCCTGCCGGCCGGCGAGGAAGCGGGTGGCGGGATCGGCGAGCCAGGGCCAGCGCACGGCGGCCCCCTGGCGGATGTACGCCACCTGCTCGTCGGTGAGCGTCTCGTCGCCACCGGGGGGTACGTCCCACTCGTCGACGGGCCGCCCGGCCATGTACCCGCCGGCCGCCTCCCCGCTGAGCTGG
Organism: Streptomyces sp. NPDC059534; assembly: GCF_042743475.1. Taxonomy (NCBI): domain Bacteria; kingdom Bacillati; phylum Actinomycetota; class Actinomycetes; order Kitasatosporales; family Streptomycetaceae; genus Streptomyces; species Streptomyces sp. NPDC059534. Next base: position 88,380 of record NZ_JBHWAQ010000012.1, on the reverse strand, counting down.
GGCCTGCCCCACACGCCGGTCACGAGGTCGACGACGGTCGGCAGGCCGGCCGTGGCGGGGTGGTGGAAGAAGCCGTACCGGATGCTCTTGGTGCGCCCGGCGTCCGCACCGCTGAGCCGGTGCCCCGCGATGTCCCCGGTGCCGCCGCCGGCGGCCAGGACGATCGCGCGGGCCTCGACGGGACCCCCGGGTTCGAGCAGCACCCGGACCCGGTCCGCCCCGGGCGGGGCGACCAGTTCCCGGACCCGCGCGGGCAGCAGCCGGGCCCCGTGGGCGAGAGCCCGGTCGCGGTAGGCGCGGGCGGTGCGGGGCGGATCGGCGTAACCGGCCTCGGGCTCCCAGACGGCGGCGGTGACCCCGTCGACGGCGAGGCCGGGGAAGCGGGCCGCGATCTCGTCGGGCGCGAGGAGTTCGGCGGGCACGCCCGCGCCGTTGATCTCCGCGACGCCCTTGCGGGCCTGCTCCAGGTCCGCGTCGCCGCACAGGACGAGCGACCCGGTGGTCATGAAGCCGTACGGCCCCGACGCCGGCGCGGCCGGCCCCCAGGCGAGCTGGTGGCTGCGCAGGGCGAGCCCCCGCAGATACGGATCGGGCTCGTAGGACCGCACGAGCCCGCCCGACATCGCGGTGGCGTGGTCCTGGCTGCCGTCCATGGGCGCGACCAGCGCGACCCGGGCCCCGTGCCGGGCGAGCACCGACGCGGTGGCGGCGCCGACGACCCCGGCGCCCACGATGATGACGTCGTAGGCACGGCCGCGGCCGTGTCCCGGCGCCCGGACGTCCGGCGCCGCCGGTACGGGCACGAGGTCCCATCCGACGCTCCCGGGCTCCGGCTCCCCGCGCGCGGTGAACCCCCGGTCGGCGTGGGCCCGTACGGCGGCGACCAGGGTCCGGCCGGTCCGCCCCGGCTCCTCGGCGAGGGCCGCGGTGGCGGCGGCGAACGCGGCGTCCACATGGGTCTCCGGGCCTCCGCGCATCCGCGCCACATGGGCGGCACGCCTGCCGGGCGGCTCGGCGAGCAGAGCGGCGAACTCGTCCACCGCGCAGTCGTCGGTGAAGTAGAACGCCCCGGCGAACCCGGCGGCCCGCCACTGCCTCCCCACCCGCGCCGCCCCGGCGTGGGTGCCGCACACGACGAGCGCGGTGATCCGGGCGGCGACCTCGGCGTCGAGCCCCTCGACGCCCTCGGGAACGGCATCGGCGGCGGCACCGGCCGGCCGGCCTTCCGGGCCTCCGGAGACGGCGGCCGAGGCCGCCCCCATCAGTGCCGCCGGCACCGCGCCCGCCCCCGTCGCGGGCCCGCTGCCGTCCGAGACCACCGCGCCCGACGGCAGCACGGGGCTTCCCGCCGCCGGGAACCGGGGTTCGCGTACGAGCCCGGCGAGGCGCTCCCCGTAGACGGAGCCGTCGTGGGCGACGGCGATCCGGGTGTGCCCCGCGTCCCGTACGGCCGCCAGCAGGTCGACGGCCTGCGCACGGTCGTCCGGGCACCAGCGCAGGATGGTGCCGGTGCTGTCCGCGAGCAGGTCGGGCGTGGTGGCCAGAGGCAGCAGGACGGGGAGCCCGGCCGCCCGATAGACGGGCAGGGCCACCCGCGCGCCGGCGCTGTTGAAGTGTCCGACGACCAGCGTGTGCCGGCCTTCGGCGACGACGGCCTCGGCGATCTGCAGGGCGGTCTCCGTCTCGCCCCGGTCGTCGTACAGCTCCCAGGTGACGGCGGACCCGTAGTGGGCGGCCGCCCGCTCCAGATGCTCGCCCCAGGCGGCCCGCTCGCCGGAGAACGGCCCGACGACGGCCCCGTGGGGCAGCGCGTCCGCCGCGGCCTCGGCCGCCGCGGACCGCAGGCCGGTCACGGCGCCGGCCCAGGTGCCGAGCGCCGACACGACACCGCCCGGAGTGACGACCGCCGAGGCGTCCCCGGCCACGGCCTCGGTCTCGATCGGGCCCGGAACCTCCGCCCCCGGCCCGATGTCCCACAGGAACTCAGGCACTGAAGACCGCCCCGGGCCAGGCCGCCACCCGCGTGCCCGGGACCAGGGGCGCGAGGGCGTCCGCGTCCACCCGCCGGGGCCCGGGCGCGAGACCGAGGAGGGCGGCGAGACGGGCGGAGCCGTACGGCAGGGCGGGCGCGGCCCAGGCGGACAGGGCCGCCGCGACGGCGAGCTGCGCGGCGAGGGCGGCGCGGTGGGCGGGACCGCCGGACGGACGCTCCCGCTCGAATCCGGTCACGTACCCGAAGTCCTCGGCGAGGCCGACGATCTCGTCGAGCAGCGCGATCGCGCGCCGCGCGTCGTACCCCTCGACGCCGTACGCGTCCCTCAGCTGGCCGACGGTCCCGGCGAGCCGGTCGCGCAGCCGCTCCCACTCCCGGCCCTGCGGCGCCTCGGCGGGGGCGAGGCCGTCGGTGTCCTCGGCGACGGCGGCGAGGAGGCGGCCGAGCCAGCCGTCCCAGCGGTCGGCGAGGCGGGCGCGGCTCACTTCGAGGGCGGCCGAACTGAAGCTGGTCTGGCGGCCGTTGGGCCGATCGGCCAGCACGTGGTAGCGGAGCACGTCCGCGCTCGTGCGGGCGAGCTCCTCGTGCGCCCAGATGGCGTGGCGCCGGCTGGTGGAGAACTTGAGCCCTTCCAGCCGGTAGAACTCGTTGACGACGAAGGCCCGCGGCAGCGCGATCTCGGGGTCGTACGCCCGGAAGGCGGCGGGGAACAGGAGAGCGTGGAAGTAGCCGTTGTCGAAGCCGAAGAACTGGACGGGCGCGGGCGCGGGCCCGGTGCCGCCGGCGCCGGTCCACTCCAGGAGGTAGCCGGGGGCCATCTCGAACCAGACGTAGATCCGCTGGTCGGTGAAGCCGGCGACCGGGACCGGCACGCCCCACTCGGAGGGGTGGCTGACGGCGATCTCGGGGAGCCCCTCGGCCCGCATCCACTCGCACAGGGACCGCAGGTGCGGCGGCATGTCGACCTGCTCCCAGAAGTCGGCGAGCTGCTGCTCCCAGGGGGCGAGGGGGAAGTAGAGCCGTTCGCAGTCCCGGAGTTCGGGCGTGGCGCCGCAGCCGGTGCAGACGGGGTTCGCCAGGTCGGCGCAGTCGTTCGGGCGGCCGCAGGGCTCGCAGGCGTTGCCGTTGGAGCCGGAGCCGCAGTGCGGGCAGTCGCCCTTGAGGTACGCCTCGTACAGCCAGCGCTCGCAGCCGGTGCAGTACGGCAGCGGTGTCGTGCGGGCGACGATGTGCCCGGCGTCGTACAGGCGCTGGAAGAACTCCTGGACGGCCGTCAGGTATCCGACGTCGCGGCGCGGGCGGACGATCGCGTCGAACTCGGCGCCGGCGCGGCTCCACACGGACTCGATGGAGGCGCCGTAGCCGTCGGCGACCTCCTCGCCCTTGCGGCCGCCGTCGTTGATGCCGCGGACGGGGACGTAGCTCTGGTGGTCGTCGAGGCCGGTCGTGTAGCGGACCGGTCCGGTGCCCTCGGCGGCGAGGAAGCGGCGCAGGACGTCACCGGCGAGGTAGGGGCCGGCGAGGTGGCCGATGTGCAGGTCGCCGTTGGGGGTGGGCGGGGTGGCGGTGATCCACTGGGTCGTCACGTTGTCGCTCATGCGGCAACCTCCTTGTTCTCGTCGGTGTCGTCGGTGCTGTCGTCACGGTCGGTGCCGTCGGTGCCGCCGGTGGGCAGGCCGGGCTCGCGCAGCGGCCAGTAGAGGGAGACCCAGCTCAGCTCGGCGTCGCCGGTGTTGTGGACGACGTGCTCCTGGTTGCGCGGCAGGACGACGATGTCGCCGGCGCGGAACGGCGGCTCCAGCACGCCGTCGAGGGCCACGGCACCGGAGCCGGCCAGGATGATCATGACCTCGTCCTGGTTGTGGCAGTCGGGGTCGGAATCCCCGCCGGGCCGCAGGAAACAGGCCATCGCCCCCACGGGCGTCTCCTCGCCGCCCGGCCACGGGATAAGGCGCTGGCACGCCAGCCCGAACTCCTCCGTGGCGGAACTGCGGTCGATGCGGAAGCGGTTGGCCATGGCGGCGGCTCCGGGGGTTCGGGGGAGATCGCGGTACGGGGTCGGTGCGAGGGGCTGTTCTCCCGGCGGCGGGATGGGCGCGGTGAAGGGCATACGGGTCTCCTCGGACGGGCGACGGGCGGCGGGCGGCGGGCGGCGGGCAGGGCGAATCGCGGCACGGCGGCATGGCGACGCGACCGGGAGGGGCTTGGGACTCGAGCCGGGGGCTTCGGGCTTCGGGCCACGGGCTTCGGCTGGGGCTACGGCCGGGGCTTCGGGCTGGGGGCTTCTGGCCTGGGGAGCCGGTCGGCTCAGGGGCCGGTGTGCGGGTCCAGGCCCCGCACCGCGGAGACCGGGATGCGGGCGAGACCCGCCATGACCTGGCGGGGCCCGGCCCCCCACCCGTACCGCTGCTTCAGCGGAGCGACATGGGTGGCGATGAGGGCGAGCAGAGGGGTGAGGTCGGCGGGTGCGGCGCCGAGGAGGGCGAGCAGTTGTTCGGTCCGGGTCAGCCCGGCGCCCGGACCGATCCCGTGCACGGCGCTGTCCTGCCAGGTGGCGCCCGCGCTTCCGGCGACGGCCGTGTTGTGCAGGGCGAACCCCTGGTTGTCGTGGGCGTGGATGCCGACGGGGGCGGTGACGGCGGCGCGGGCGGACTGGACGAGTTCGATGACCCGCTCCGGGCGGAACGAGCCGAGCGAGTCGACGAGGAACACGGCGTCGAGGGGGCCGAGCGCCGCGGCCTCGCCGAGACAGCGGTCGAGTTCGCGGTAGGAGGCGAGGTCGATGTCGGTGAGGAACAGACAGACGCCGAGCCCGGCCTCCCGCAGGCGGTGCAGCGGGGCGGCGACGCGGGCCACCCGGTCGTACCGGACGGCGAGCCGCACCAGACCGACGGGCACGGAGCCGGCGGCCAGCGCCTCGGCGATCCGGCCCGCGGCGGCCGCCGCGGCGGTGTCCGTGACGGGCAGGAGGGCGGTGTCGAGCAGGACGGAGAAGCGCGGACCGTACCGCTCGTCGTGGTCGTCGGGCAGCGCGACCGGCAGCAGTTCGCCGAACGGCGCTCCGGGGCCGGCGGGGTCGTGGACGGTGCCCAGCTCGACGATGTCGACGCCGATCCGCGCGCAGACCGCGAGGTAGTCGGCGGCCAGCGCGGGGGGTACGGAGCCGCCGGTGAGCTGTCCGCCGGTGCGCAGGGTGCAGTCGAGCAGGGTCATGCTCATCCCCAGCCGGTGTCGTTCGTGCCCGGACCGGCGACCGGCGCGCCCCGTCCGGTGCCGTCGATGCCGTACGTACCGCTCAGCACGCCCGCGCCCCACCCGGTGTCGTGGGCGCCGGTACCGCCAGCGACCTGGGCCACGGTGACGGTGGTCAGGCCCGCGAGGCCGGTGATCAGCGTGGTGGCGAGGAGGCTGCTGCGGATCCGCCGCTTCATGTCGGGATGTCTCTTTCCGGGAGGGGACGTCGCGAGGACGCCGCGAGGAGGGCACGAGGAGGTCGTGTTGGTCTGTAACGGCTTGCGAGCTTCACGGGCTGTGCGAGCTTTGGTGAGCTTTGACCTTGCGGGCGGTGGGATGAACGTATCCCGCGAGTGCATGCCCAGGGGCTCGACCGCATGGCTCATGAGGCTGCATGGCAGCAAGAGGACGCCATGACAAACGGGGGACAAGGTGTCGATAACCGACAATCGGCAGGCCGTCAGGACCAACCGAGGAGCCCGGGAGGCCCCACCGGGGACCGCCCTCACCGCACCGCCCGCCGCCGGACCGGCCGCCGGACCGACCGCCGCGGAGGACCCGCTGACCCGCGTCTACGGCTGCGTCCTCGACCGCGATCCGGCACGGCCCGCAGCCCACCCCACGGAGCTCGCGGAGGAACTGCGCCTTCCTCTCGCCCGGGTGGAATCGGCCGTCTCCGCCCTCCTCGACATGGGCCTGCTGCGCCGCACCCCGGAACGGACCGTGCTGCCCGTCGCACCCGACGAGGCGGTCCAGCGCACCCTCGGCCCCCTCGAACGCGAGATGCGCGCCCGCCGCCGGCACATGGAGCACAGCCGGGAGCAGCTCATGGCCTTCATGCCGCTCTACGAATCACACCTGCGGCGGCTGACCCACCTGCGGCAGGCGGAGTACGTCGAGGTGCTCACCGACCTCCGTTCGGTACGGGAGGCCATCACCGAACTCGGCCGCACCTGCGAACGCGAGGTCCTCACCGCCCAGCCCGGCGGAGGCCGGCGCGCCGAGGTCCTCGAAGAGGCCGTGGCCCGCGACGAGGAACTCCTGCGCCGCGGCGTCCGCATGCGCATGCTCTACCAGCACACCGCGCGCTTCTCCGCGGGCACCTGCGCCTACGTCGAGCGCGTCGGCCGGCTCGGCGCCCAGGTCCGCACCCTGGACGACGAGTTCATGCGCATGCTCGTCTTCGACCGCTCCACCGCCGTCGTCCCGGTGCCCGACGACCCCCAGGCGGCCGTCCTCATCCGCGAACCGCACGTCGTCGCCTTCATGGTCGGCGCCTACGAACGCCTCTGGCTCGAAGCCCTGCCGTTCGAGACCGAGTGGGACCGGCAGACCATCATGGACATCTCCGACGAGCTCAAGCAGACCATCATCCGCCTCCTCACCGAGGGCCTCACCGACGCCGCCATCGCCCGCCGCCTCGGCCTCTCCGTCCGCAGCTGCCGCCGCCACGTCGCCGACGTCATGTCCGCCCTCGGCGCCGAAAGCCGCTTCCAGGCCGGCTACCTCCTCGCCCAGCAGGACCGCGAACACCCCGCCCCCGCCCCCCATCCGGGCATGAAAAAGCCCCAGGTCACGGCGAGTGAGTCCTGAGGCTAATCCGAGCCGCCTTCGGGATTCGAACCCGAGACCTACGCATTACGAGTGCGTTGCTCTGGCCAGCTGAGCTAAGGCGGCGTGCTGTGCAGACCCATCGTGGGTGCAGCAGCGCGGCCAAGTCTACACAGTTTCCGGGGGTGCTCCGACCAGGGGCGGTTCGGGCCGGGGCGGGGGCTATGAGCAGCGCTTTCCGTCGTTCGGAGGGGTGCCTTCCAGGAGGTAGGCGTTGATCGCGGTGTCGATGCAGTCGCTGCCGCGGCCGTAGGCGGTGTGGCCGTCGCCCTCGTAGGTGAGGAGGGTGCCGGAGGAGAGCTGGTCGGCGAGGGAGACGGCCCACTGGTACGGGGTGGCGGGGTCGCGGGTGGTGCCGACGACGAGGATGGGGGCGGCGCCGTCGGCGGCGATGCGGTGGGGGGTGCCGGTGGGCGGGGTGGGCCAGTAGGTGCAGTTGAGGGCGGCCCAGGCGAGGCTCTCGCCGAAGACCGGGGACGCCTTCTCGAAGGACGGGACGGCCTGACGGGCGCCGGCGGGGCCGGTGTAGGCGGGCGGCAGGTCGAGGCAGTTCACGGCGGCGTTGGCGAACATCAGGTTGGCGTAGGTGCCGTCGGCCTCGCGCTCGTAGTAGCCGTCGGCCAGGGCCAGGAGGCCCGAGCCCTCGCCGCCGATGGCGCGGGTGAGGGCTTCGCGCAGCTGGGGCCAGGCACTCTCGTCGTACATCGCGGCGATCACGCCGGTGGTGGCGAGGGACTCGCCGAGCTCGCGGCCTTCGTCGGTGGGCACGGGCTTGGCGTCGACGTCGCGGAAGAAGCGCTTCAGCGCCGCGCCGGCCGCCGGGACCGACTCGGTGCCGAGGGGGCAGTCCGGCATGCGGACGCAGTCGGCGGCGAAGGCCCGGAAGGCGGTCTCGAAGCCCGCGGTCTGATCGCGGTTGAGGTCGACGGCGGGGAGGGAGGGGTCCATCGCGCCGTCGAGGACGAGGCGGCCGACCCGGTCGGGGAAGAGTTCGGCGTAGGTGGCGCCCAGGAAGGTGCCGTACGACGCGCCCACGTAGGTGAGCTTCCGGTCGCCGAGCACCGCCCGCAGGACGTCCATGTCGCGGGCCGTCTCGACGGTGGAGACATGGGGAAGGGCCGTGCCGGACTTCTTCGCGCAGCCCGCCGCGAACTCCTTGAAGGAGGCGCTGAGCGCGTTGATCTCCGCCGTGTCGTCGGGAGTCTGGTCGACCTGGGTGTACGCGTCCATCTGCGGGCCCGTCAGGCACTCGACCGGCTCGCTGCGGGCGACCCCGCGCGGGTCGACGGCCACCATGTCGTACCGGGCGCGGACGGGCGCGGGGTAGCCGATGCCCGCGTACCCCTGGAGGTAGCCGACGGCGGAGCCGCCCGGCCCGCCGGGGTTGACCAGGAGTGATCCGAGCCGCTTGCCGGGGCCGGTGGCCCGGATCCGCGAGACGGCCAGTTTGACGTCGCCGGCCTCCGGCTTCGCGTAGTCGAGCGGGGCCAGCAGGGTCGCGCACTGGAAACCCGGGACTCCGCAGTCGCGCCAGGCGAGCTTCTGCGCGTAGTACTTCTTCAGCGCCGCGGCTCCGGGCGAGGCGGCGGAACCCACCGCCGGGCGCGCGGACGGGGTGGTGCGGGACGCGGCGGCGTCGCCTCCGCCCGTGCAGCCGGAGAGGATCAGTCCGGCGGCCGCGAGGGCCGTGGCGGACGTGCGGAGCAAACGCCTGGAGTCCATCCCCGGAGCGTATCGGGACGAGTACGGAGCGTGTCCAATCGCCCGAGCCGGGCGGGACGGGCCGAACACCCTGACAGGCCCTAGCCGCGCAGTGCCATCGTCATCGCCTCGACCGCGAGCAGCGGGGCGACGTTCCGGTCGAGGGCCTCGCGGCAGGCGAGGATCGCCTCGATGCGGCGCAGGGTCCGCTCGGGGGTGGTGTCGCGGGCGATGCGCTCGATCGCGTCCTGGACGTCGATGTTGGCCAGGGCCGAGCGGGAGCGGAGCTGGAGGGCCAGGACGTCGCGGTAGAAGCCGGTCAGGTCGGTGAGGGCGAGGTCCAGGCTGTCGATCTGGGTGCGCCTGCGGCGGCGCTTCTGCTGCTCCTCCAGGTCCTTCATGACGCCGGCGGTGCCCCGGGGCATGCGGCCGCCCTGGACGGCGCCGAGGGCCGCCTTCAGCTCCTCGGTCTCCCGGGTGTCGACCTCCTCGGCGACCTGCTTGGCGTCCTCCGCGGCGGTGTCGATCAGCTCCTGGGCCGCCTTGAGGCAGCCGCCGATGTCGTCGGTCCGGAGCGGCAGCCTGAGGACGGCGGCCCGGCGCGCGCGGGCCGACGCGTCGGTGGCGAGCCGCCGGGCCCGGTCGATGTGACCCTGGGTGGCGCGGGCGGCGGCGTGGGCCACCTCCGGCTCGACGCCGTCGCGCCGGACGAGGACGTCGGCGACCGCCTCCACCGACGGCGTGCTGAGGTTCAGGTGGCGGCAGCGGGAGCGGATCGTGGGGAGCACGTCCTCCAGAGAGGGCGCGCAGAGCAGCCAGACCGTGCGCGGGGCCGGTTCCTCGACGGCCTTCAGGACGGCGTTGGCCGACTTCTCGTTCAGCCGCTCGGCGTCGGTGACCAGGATGATCTGCCAGCGGCCGTTCGCGGGGGACGTGTACGACTTGCGGACGGTGTCGCGCATGTCGCGGACGAGGATCTCGGTGCCGACGGCGGAGATCGTGTTGACGTCGGCGTGGGTGCCGACCAGTGCCGTGTGGCAGCCCGTGCAGAACCCGCAGCCCGGCACGCCGCCCATCGCCCGGTCGGGGCTCACGCACTGGAGCGCGGCGGCGAACGCCCGCGCGGCGGTCTCCCGCCCGGACCCCGGCGGGCCGGTGAAGAGCCAGGCGTGGGTCATCTTCGAGGCCGCGGGGTCGGGCTCTCCGGCGGCATGGGCGGTCACGAGCGCGTCGGCGTCGCGCGCGGCGGCGGCGAGCTGCTCCTCGACCCGTGTCTGTCCGACCAGGTCGTCCCATACGGCCATGTCTGCCCCTCCTCAGGTACGCCTTCCATTGTGGGGCAGTCCTCTGACAACCCCGCCAACCCCGCCCGGCACCCGGGCGGCCGCGGGGCGGGCCGCGGGGTTGTCAGACCGCGTCGCGGGCGCGGGTCAGCCACAGGCCGACCGCGGAGCCGAGGACGGCCACACCGGAGCAGGCGCTGGCGACGACGTGGGCGGCGCCGGTGAAGTCGGCGAAGGTGTTGACGTAGGCATTGCCGAGGACGGCCGCCGCGAGCAGAAGCCAGAGCAGGAACCTCATGGGGAACCTCCGGGGGTAGCGGGAAAAAGAAGCGAAGGGGGGCGGGAGCGGTACGGATTCGATCTTCGTCGCCGGGCCGCCCGCGCACAGCGGTGCCCGCCCCCGGACCGATGGTGGAGCCTGCTCCACCGTGCCGGTCGGGCCTCCCGCCTAACCTGGCCGCATGCGTGAAGCGATCAAGGAAGCGACCCGGGCGTGGTTCCGGCTCCTCACCGGGGCCGGGATCGCGGTCGTCTGCATGCTGCTCGCGGGGCTCGCCGTCTTCACCGCCTTCCTCACCCTCACGGTGATCGGCGCCGGGGTGCTGCCCGAGAGCGTGCTGGTGCTGCGCCGGATCGCCGGGTGGGAACGGCGGCGGGTGGGCGCGTGGACCGGGACGCCCGTCCCCGAGGCGTACCTGCCGCTCGACGGGCCGCTCCCCGCGCGCGTGCGGACGGCCGTCACCGACCCGGGCACGCACCGGGACCTCGTCTGGGCCGCCGCGTACGCGGTGTACGGCATGGCGCTGTGGTGCGCCTCGCTGGTGCCGGCGGTGTGCGCGGTGGCGGTCGACGGGGTGTGGACGGGGCTCGCGGGGCAGCGGCCGGTGGCCCTCCCGCTCCTGGGGCGCCTCGCCGACCTGGGGTGCGACTGGTCGCGCGCGCTGCTCACCCCCGCCCCCTCGGCCGCCCGGGACGCCGCGCTGGCCGCCCGTATCGAGCAGCTGACCGCCACCCGGGCGGGCGCGGTCGCCGCGCACGGCGCCGAGCTGCGCCGGATCGAACGCGACCTGCACGACGGGGCGCAGGCCCGTCTGGTGGCGCTCTCCATGAGGATCGGGCTGGCCAGAAGGGCGTACGAAACCGATCCCGCGACCGCCCGCAAGCTCCTCGACGACGCCCAGACGCAGGCCGAGGAGGCGCTGGCCGAGCTGCGGCACGTGGTGCGCGGCATCCACCCGCCGATCCTCACCGACCGCGGGCTGACCGGCGCGGTCCGGGCCCTCGCCGCCGGCAGCGGGCTGGACGTGGCGGTGACCGTGACGGGCCCGGAGGAGCACGGCCCGGACGGCCACGGCCCGCGCGCGCCCGCCGCCGTGGAGGCCGCCGCGTACTTCGTCGTCGCCGAGGCCCTGACCAACGCCGCCAAGCACAGCGGGGCGGACCGCGCCTCCGTCGCCCTCACCCGCGAACGGGCCGCGCTCCGCGTGCGCGTGCGGGACGAGGGCCGGGGCGGGGCCGAGGCGGGCGAGAGCGGCGGTTCCGGGCTGACGGGCATGCGCCGCCGGGTCGCCGCGCTCGACGGCACCGTACGACTGACCAGCCCCGAAGGGGGCCCGACCGTGATCGAAGTGGAGCTTCCGTGCGTGTGGTGATCGCCGAGGACAACGCCCTCCTGCGGGAGGGCCTGGTGCTGCTGCTGGCCTCCTCCGGCCACGAGGTCGCCGGGGTCGCGGCCACCGGGCCCGAGATCCTGCCGCTGCTCCTGGAGCACCGTCCGGACGTCGCCGTCCTCGACGTACGGCTGCCGCCCGGCTTCCGCGACGAGGGGCTGCGGGCGGCGCTCGCGGCCCGCGAGCGGCTGCCGGACCTGCCGGTGCTCGTCCTGTCCCAGTACGTGGAGGAGACGTACGCGGCCGAGCTGCTGGGCGGCGGCGCGCGGGGCGTCGGCTATCTCCTGAAGGACCGGGTGGGGCGGGTCGACGAGTTCCTGGACGCCCTGGAGCGCGTCGCCTCCGGGGGTACGGCCCTGGATCCGGAGGTCGTCACCGAGCTGCTGGCCCGCCGCCGCGACGACCCGCTGGACTCCCTCACGCCCCGGGAACGCGAGGTCCTGGAACTGATGGCGCAGGGCCACGACAACGGCACGATCGCCCGCTCGATGGTGGTCACCGAGCGGGCCGTGCACAAGCACATCGGCAATGTCTTCGCGAAGCTCGGCCTGCCGCCGAGCGACAGCGGCGGCCACCGTCGGGTCCTCGCCGTCCTCGCCTATCTCGACGCCTGACGGGCCCCCCGGATCACCGGCCGGCGGGCCCCCGCCGCCCGGGTCAGGGCCGACCGGTCCACGGCGCCCGGGTCACCGGTTCGGCCGCCGCCCCGAGGCCGGCAGGAACACTCCGGCGGCCACCGTGACCACCACCGTCCCGGCGATCAGCCCCGCCTGCGCGGGCGCCAGACCGGGCAGTCCGCCGGTGAGGGCCCAGGCGAAGGCGGTGAGCGGCAGGGCGGCCACCACTGCCCCGATGAGCAGCCCGGTGGCGGTCAGGAAGCCCGCCTCCAGGCCGAGCATCCGGCGCAGCTGACCGGCCGAGGCGCCCACCTGGGCCAGCAGAGCCAGCTCGCCGCGCCGTCCGGCGCCGATGAGGGAGAGGGTGCTGAGGACGGAGAGGACGGTGAGCCCGCCGATGGCGCCGACGACGGCGACCGAGACGATCCCGTTCAACTCGGCCCCGGGGAGCGCCACCTGTTCGGGGAGGACGGGGGCCCGACCGTCGGGGGCCCGACCGTCGAGAGTCTGACCGGCGGGCGTCTGACCGGCGGGGGACGGGCCTCTCGCGGCCAGTACGCGCACGGGGTACGGATCGCTCATGTGCGGGGCCAGTTCGGCCTTCGGCAGCAGGAACTCGCCGAGGGCGAGGGAGCGTTCGTAGACGGCCACCACCCGCAGCCGCTTCGGGGTCCCGTCGCCGAGCCGCAGCTCGACGGTCGAACCGGGCCCGGCGTCCAGGGAGTCGGCCATGTCCGCGCCGACCGCGACCGTGCCGGGACGGGCGAGGCCGGACAGGTCGCCCGAGAGCACACCCGGGTCGAGCGTGCCCGCCAGGCCGGCGGCGTCCACACCGAGGACGGGGAGCCGGTCGAGGCGCGGCGTGCCGGCCTGCGTCCGGGCGACGACGACCGTCGAACGCAGCACGTCCGTGGCCGACTTCACCCCCGGCAGCCGCCGTACCCGCTCCGCCGTCGTGCCGGAGAACGCGAGGTCGGCGGTGGTGGCGGTCCGGGCCTGCGCCGCCGCGGCGCGTTCCATGGTCGTGCCCGCCGAGAGCTGCACCAGCGCGAAGGCGGTGACGAGGACGACCGGGACGAGAGCGGCGCCGAGGCGGCGCGAGTGCGCGGTCGCACCGGCGGCCGTGAGCCGTCCGGGCGCGCCGCCGAACCAGCGCAGCGGTCGGTCGAGGACCGTCATCGCGGCCCGCGCGATCCACGGGCCGAGCAGCGCGCACCCGGCGACCAGCGTCACCGTGGCCGCTCCGGCGGCGGCACCGGCCGCTTCGCCGCCCTGGGTCGTGGCGGTGCCGGCCGCGGCCGTGCCGGCCACGAGCAGCGCGATCCCGGAGACCCGCCGGACGACACCCTTCCCCGGGCGTCCGGACCGCCGGGTCGCCCCGAGGGCCACGAGCCGGGCGAGGCCCACGACGACGGCGGCGATCACGAGCGTGCCGGCGAACAGCCAGGGAGGCGAGGGAAGTTCGAGGCCGTCGGGGACGACTCCGGTACGCCCCTTCAGCGCCGACCACAGCCCCAGGAACGCCGGTACGGCCGTGAGCGCGCCGAGCAGCGCCGCCGCACCCGCGACCCGGCTCACCTCCCGGCCCGCCGCGGCCCGCACCTGACGGGGCGTCGCACCGGCCGAGAGCAGCAGTTCCCGCTCGGCCGCGCGCTGGTGGAGCGCCTGGGCGACCAGTGAGGCGAGCACCAGGACGGCGACGAGGACGACGGTCCCCGAGACGGCGGCGAGCAGCTGGAGGAGGTCGGCGCGCGCGGGCCGCGCGGCGAGGTGTTCGGCATCGCCCCGGCCGTCGCCGGTGAACGCCCGGAGCGACTGCCCCGCGGCGGTGTCCTTCAGGCCCGCGGTGTCCAGCGCCGCCCGCACGCGCGCGTGGAGGGTGTCCGCGGGCACGCCGGGCTCGGCGAGGACTCCGACGGCGTCCACGGCCCCGGGATGCCCGGCGAGCTTCCGCGCCTCCCCCTCGGTGAAGTACAGCGCGGCCGGCCCTTCGGCCACGCCGACGACCGTCCGCCCGGCGACGGTGTCCCCGACCCGGACGCGGCTCCCGGCAGCGGCCCCGACGCCGGCGACCACCTCTCCGGCCCGGCGCGGCTCCCGCCCGTCGACCAGCCGGTACGGGGCGAGCGCGGCGGCCTCCCAGGACCGCCCGGTGCGGGTCCGCGCACCGGCGCCCGGCTCCCCTCCGGAGGCATCGGCGACGGCGCCCGCCTGCGCCCCGGAAACGACGCCTCCCTGCTCCCGGACGACGAACGTGTCGTCCGGTACGGCGGCCCGGACGCCCGGGACCTCGCGGATGACGTCGACGGCCGCGCGCGGGACGCGCACCCGCTCGGTGAGGGCCGCGGTCTGGGTGGTGGGCTCGCCGCCCCACGGGGTGGCCGTCCAGCGGATCTCCTGGTCGCCGGCGACGACGACGGGCGCGGCCGCGTACCGCTCCACGCGCGCGTGGCCCAGCCCGGCCGAGCCGAGGGCGAGGGCGAGGGTGCCGAGCAGCGCGGAGGTGACGGCGACGGCCGCGAACACGGCCGCCCATGCCGTGCGGTGCGCCCGCAGCGACCGTGCGGCGAGCAGCGCCACGGCCGGGTCGCCGAGCCGGCTCATCGCGTCACCGCCAGGGGGCGCCGGGCCTCGGCGCGGGCGCCCAGGGCCTCTCGGACGCCGGCCTCGTCCGGGCGGTCGAGGCGGCCGACGAGCCGGCCGCGCTCCAGGAACACGGCCTCGTCCGTCCAGGCGGCGGCCACCGGGTCGTGGGTGACGAGGACGACCGTGCGCCCCCGTTCGTCGACGGCGCGGCGCAGCAGGGCCAGGACCCCGGCGGCCGTGACCGGGTCGAGCGCGGCGGTCGGCTCGTCGGCGAAGACGACCTCGGGCTCGTTGACGAGGGCCCGGGCGATCGCCACCCGCTGGCGCTGGCCGCCGGAGAGGTGCTCGGGGGTGTCCTCGGCCCGGTCGGCCAGCCCCACGGCGGCGAGGCCGTCCAGGGCGCGGGCGTCGAGCGCGCGGCCGCCGCGGGCCCCGGCGAGGAGCAGCGGCAGGGTGACGTTCTCGCGGACGTTCAGGGCGGAGACGAGGTTGAGCGACTGGAAGACGAAGCCGATCCGGTCCCGTCGGAGCCGGGTGAGCCCGGCCGTCTTCAGCGTGGCGAGGTCGGTGCCCCCGATCCGTACCGTCCCGGCCGTCGGCCGTTCGAGCCCGGCCGCGCAGCGCAGCAGCGTGGACTTGCCGGAGCCCGACCGGCCCATCACCGCCACGAACCGGCCGTGCGGCACGGTCAGGCTCACGCCGTCGAGCGCGGGGGCGCCGTCTCCGTACGTCCGGCTCACCCCGTCCAGGGCGAGGGCGGGACCGCTCTCCGTCACTGCTGTCGTCATCATGCCGACAACGCTAGAAAAGCGCAGGTCACAACGGTATGGGGCTGGCTGCCCGGTGGAAGGTGGAGCTGGCTACACCTTCCACCGGGACACCTCAGCGGCGGCGGCCGTCGCTCTCGTCCTCGTGGGGGCCGAACAGCTCGTCCGCGAGGGTCGGCAGGTCGTCGAGCGGGGTCTCCTCGGCCCAGTCGGAGCGGCGGCGCGGCCGGCCGTGCTCGTCGAGCTGGGGCAGCTCGCGGGTGCGCTCGTTCGCCCCGTGCGGCTCGTTCTGGCCGCCGTGCCCGGCGGCCTCGTCGCGGAAGATGTCCTGCGGCACCCGGTCGGCGGGGTCGGACGCGCGGGCGCCGCGGGCGGGAGCGGTGTCCCGTACGGGCGGCAGGACGGCGGTCTCGTCGGCGGCCCGGTCCTCCCGGATCGTCGGCAGGACGGCCGTCGCGTCGGTCTCGGGCCGCACGATCGGGGTGGCCACGGTGATCTCCTCGGGCGAGACCTCCGGGACGTCCGGCTTCACGACCGGCGTCGCCACGGTGACCTCGTTCGCCGACACCTCGGCGGAACGGGCCACCCGCTCGGCGGCAACCTTCTCCGCGGCGGCCTTCGCCGCGGTCGCCTGCTCCGCCGCGGCACGCTCCTTCGCGGCGGCGGCCTTCTCCGCGGCCGCCTTCGCCTGGGCCGCCTTCGTGGCGGCGGCCCGCTGGGCGGCGGCCTGCTCCGCCGCGGCCCGTTCGGCCGCGGCCTTCTCGGCGGCGGCCTTGGCGGCGGCAGCGGCGGCGACCTGCTCGGCGGCGGCCCTCGCCGCGGCCTCCTCGGCCGTCTTCGCGGCGGCGGCGGCCTCGGCCATCCGGCGGGCCTCCTCGGCGCGGAGCAGGGCCTCCTCGGCCTTGCGCTGCTTCTCCAGGCGGCGTTCCTCGGCCTCGGCCCGCAGCCGGGCCTCCTCCTCGGCCTCCCGGCGGATCCGCTCCTGCTCCTCCTGGCGGGCCTTCTCCTCGGCCGCCAGGCGCTTGCGCTCCTCCTCGGCGGCGAGCTCCGCGGCGATCCGGGCCTCCTCGGCCTGCCGACGGGCCTCCTCGGCCTGACGCTCGGCCTCCAGGCGGCGCGCCTCTTCCTCCTCGCGGCGCTTGCGCTCCTCCTCCTCGGCGCGGAGCTTGGCGAGCTGGGCCTGCCGCTCGCGCTCCAGGCGCTCCTCCTCGGCCTTGCGGGCCGCCTCTTCCTCGGCCTGGCGCCGTGCCTCCTCCTCGGCCTTCCGGCGGGCCTCCTCCGCGGCCTTCACCTCGGCCTCGGAGAGCGGCAGCATCCGGTCGAGCCGGTGGCGGACGACGGTGGTGACGGCCTCCGGCTCCTGGCCGGCGTCGACGACGAGGTAGCGGCTCGGGTCGGCGGCCGCGAGGGCGAGGAAGCCGGCCCGTACGCGCGCGTGGAACTCCGGCGGCTCGGACTCCAGGCGGTCGGGCGCCTCGGTGAACCGTTCCCTCGCGGTCTCCGGGGAGACGTCGAGCACGACGGTCAGGTGCGGGACGAGCCCGCTGGTCGCCCACCGCGAGATACGGGCGATCTCGGTCGGGGACAGGTCGCGGCCCGCGCCCTGGTAGGCCACGGACGAGTCGATGTACCGGTCGGAGAGGACGATCGCGCCCCGCTCCAGGGCCGGCCGGACCAGGGAGTCGACGTGCTCGGCGCGGTCGGCCGCGTACAGCAGGGCCTCGGCGCGGTTGGAGAGCCCCGCCGACGACACGTCGAGGAGGATCGAGCGGAGCCGCTTGCCGATCGGGGTGGCACCGGGCTCACGGGTGACGACGACCTCGTGGCCCTTGGCGCGGATCCATTCGGCGAGCGCCTCGACCTGGGTCGACTTGCCGGCTCCGTCGCCGCCCTCCAGGGCGATGAAGAAGCCGGTCGGGGAGGGCGCCTGGGCCGGGTCGGAGCCGCGCAGCGCGTCGCGCAGGTCGCGGCGGAGCGGGACCCCGGCGCGGTCGTCGGTCTTCGCGAGGACGAGCGCGGCGACCGGCAGCAGGAGCGCGCCGACGAGGACGAGCGTGAAGGCCGCCCCGCCGTGCGCGAAGACGAAGTCGCCGGAGGCGAGCCGGTGCGGTCCGATCGCGGCGGCCAGCAGCGGGGCGGCGAGCGCGCCGATGCCCATGCCGACGCGGACGGTGGCCTGGAGGTGTTCGGTGGTGCGGGCCCGGCGGGGCTCCTCGGTCTCCTGGTCGACGAGGTGGTGGCCGGTGTTCGCGGCGACCCCGGCGGCGTACCCGGCGAGGGCGGCGAGGAACAGCACGGTCGCCGTGTCCGGCACCAGGCCCATCGCGATCAGGGCGACGCCGGTGACGGCGGTCACGAGGGCGAGCAGCCGGCGTCGGGACAGGACGGGCAGGACGGAGCCGGCGGTGCGGATGCCGACGGCGGTGGCGCCGCTGAGCGCCAGGACCAGGAGCGCGTAGGTGACGGGACCGCCACCCAGGTCGTACGCGTGGAGGACGGCGACGGATGCGGCTGCGGCGATCGCCCCGGCGACGGTGGCGCAGGTCAGCACGAGCAGCGGCAGGGCGCCGGTACGGCCCCGGTCGGCCGCGGCCTTCCCCTCCTCCGCGGCGGCCTTCGGGGCCGACGGCCGGCGCAGGCCCTCCAGGGGCGAGCGGGGCCGGGGCGTCTCGCCGCCGGGCAGCGCCATCGCGTACACGACGGTGACGGAGGCGGCGAAGAGCCCGGCGGCGACGTACGAGCCGAGGGCGGCCTGGTGCAGCGAGAACCAGTCGAGTCCGGCGCCGAGCAGGTTGCCGACGAGGGTCGCGACGAGCAGGACGGCGGCCGCGGCCGGTACGGCGAGGAAGGCGGTGCGCTGGGACAGCCGGCGCAGCGCACCGAGGTGGTCGGGCAGCGGCCGGACGGCGGTGCCCTCCAGCGGCGGGGCGGGCAGCAGCGCGGGCGCGGCACCCTCGCGGCCGATCGTCCAGAGCCGCTCGGCCGCGCCGGTGACGAAGACGGTGCCGAGGAGGTACCAGAGGGCGTTCTCGGGGGTCCAGTCGATCCACAGGGGCGCGATGACGAGCAGCGCGATCCGCACGCTGTCGGCGCCGATCATGGTCCAGCGCCGGTCGAGCGGGCCGCCGGGTCCGGTGAGCGCGGTCAGCGGTCCGAGGAGGACGGCCCCGAAGGTGACGGAGGCCAGCAGCCGTACGCCGACGACGGCGGCCACGGCGAACGCGGCGCCCCGGTAGCCGCCCCCGAGCGCGTCCGCGGCGACGGCCGCCTGCAGGCCGAGGAGGACCAGGACCAGGAGGGCGAGGACGTCACCGGTGCTGCCGAGCGCGTGCGCGCTCCACAGCCGGCGCAGCGGTTGATGGCGCAAGAGGGCGCTGACGGCGCGCTCCCGGGAATCCGCGACGAGTGCGGCGTCGGAATCGCCGAGGCGGTCTGGCTGCTCTGCTCGCGTCATCCGTCCACCCTATCCGGACGGCTTCGCTCACTGCTGCCTCCTCCCGAACACGAGGCCGAACGGACGGAGGGGCGGGAGCATCCGCTCCCGCCCCTCCGTCCGCGCCGCGGGACGACCCGCGTGCGCCGTGCCGCTACTCCGGCTTGGCCGCCGCCGTCTTCTTGGCGGCCGTCGTCTTCTTGGCCGTCGTGGTCTTCTTCGCGGCCGTCTTCTTGGCGGTGGTGGTCTTCTTCGCCGCCGTCTTCGTGGCCGTCTTCTTGGCCGGGGCCTTCTTGGCGGTCTTCTTCGCCGGGGCCTTGGCCCGCTTCTCGGCGAGCAGCTCGTAACCGCGCTCCGGCGTGATGTCCTCCACGCTGTCGCCGGTCCGCAGGGTGGCGTTGGTCTCGCCGTCCGTCACGTACGGGCCGAAGCGCCCGTCCTTGACGACCACGGGCTTCTCGCTGACGGGGTCGGTGCCCAGCTCCTTCAGCGGCGGCTTGGCCGCGGCCCGGCCCCGCTGCTTCGGCTGGGCGTAGATCGCGAGCGCCTCTTCGAGGGTGATCGTGAAGAGCTGCTCCTCGTCGGTGAGCGACCGCGAGTCCGTGCCCTTCTTCAGATACGGGCCGTAGCGGCCGTTCTGCGCGGTGATCTCGACGCCCTCGGCGTCCGCGCCGACGACCCGCGGCAGGGACATCAGCCGGAGCGCGTCCTCCAGGGTGACGGTGTCGAGGGCCATCGACTTGAAGAGGGAGGCGGTGCGCGGCTTCACCGCGTTCTTGCCGGTCTTCGGGGTGCCCTCGGGCAGGATCTCGGTGACGTACGGGCCGTAGCGGCCGTCCTTCGCGACGATCTGGTTGCCGCTGACCGGGTCGGCGCCCAGCTCGAAGTCGCCGCTGGGCTTGGCCAGCAGTTCCTCGGCGTGCTCGACGGTCAGCTCGTCGGGCGCGAGGTCTTCGGGGACGTCGGCGCGCTGGTGGCCCTCGGCGTCCTTCTCGCCGCGCTCGACGTACGGGCCGTAGCGGCCGACGCGCAGCACGATGCCGTTGCCGACGGGGAACGAGGAGATCTCGCGGGCGTCGATGGCGCCGAGGTCGGTGACGAGCTCCTTGAGGCCGCCGAGGTGGTCGCCGTCGCCGTTGCCGGCGTCCGCCGCACCGCCCGAGGCGCCCGCACCGGCTTCGCCCTCGCCGAAGTAGAAACGCTTCAGCCACGGCACGGACTTGGCCTCGCCGCGCGCGATGCGGTCGAGGTCGTCCTCCATCCGGGCGGTGAAGTCGTAGTCGACGAGCCGCCCGAAGTGCGTCTCCAGGAGGTTGACGACGGCGAAGCTCAGGAAGGACGGCACGAGGGCCGTGCCCTTCTTGAAGACGTAGCCGCGGTCGAGGATGGTGCCGATGATCGACGCGTACGTCGACGGGCGGCCGATCTCGCGCTCTTCGAGCTCCTTGACCAGCGAGGCTTCGGTGTAGCGGGCCGGCGGCTTGGTCGCGTGCCCGTCGACCGTGATCTCCTCGGCGGAGAGCGCGTCGCCCTCGGCGACCTGCGGCAGGCGCCGCTCGCGGTCGTCGAGCTCCGCGTTCGGGTCGTCGGCGCCTTCGACGTACGCCTTCATGAAGCCGTGGAAGGTGATCGTCTTGCCGGAGGCGCTGAACTCGGCGTCGCGGCCGTCGGCGGCCCGGCCGCCGATCTTCACGGTGACCGAGTTGCCGGTGGCGTCCTTCATCTGGGAGGCGACGGTCCGCTTCCAGATCAGCTCGTAGAGACGGAACTGGTCGCCGGTCAGGCCGGTCTCCGCCGGAGTGCGGAAACGATCACCCGAAGGACGGATCGCCTCGTGCGCCTCCTGCGCGTTCTTGACCTTGCCCGCGTAGACGCGCGGCTTCTCCGGCAGGTAGTCGGCGCCGTACAGCTGCGTGACCTGCGCCCGGGCCGCCGTGACGGCGGTGTCCGAGAGGATCGTGGAGTCCGTACGCATGTAGGTGATGAAGCCGTTCTCGTACAGCTTCTGCGCCACCTGCATGGTCGCCTTCGCACCGAAGCCCAGCTTGCGGCTCGCCTCCTGCTGGAGGGTGGTGGTCCGGAACGGCGCGTACGGCGAGCGGCGGTACGGCTTGGACTCGACGGAGCGCACGGCGAACGCGGTGTCGGCGAGGGCGGCGGCCAGGGCTCGCGCGTTCGCCTCGTCCAGGTGGAGCACGCTCTCGGACTTCAGCCGGCCGTCGGCGCCGAAGTCACGGCCCTGCGCGACGCGCTTGCCGTCGACCGACGCCAGGCGTGCGACCAGCGTGGACGGGTCGGACGCGTCGCCGGAGCGACCGGTGCCGAAGGTGCCGGTGAGGTCCCAGTACTCGGCGGACCGGAAGGCGATGCGCTCGCGCTCCCGCTCGACGACGAGCCGGGTGGCGACGGACTGCACGCGGCCGGCGGACAGCCGCGGCATGACCTTCTTCCACAGGACCGGCGAGACCTCGTAGCCGTACAGCCGGTCGAGGATACGGCGGGTCTCCTGGGCGTCGACCATGCGCTGGTTCAGCTCGCGCGGGTTGGCGACGGCCTCGCGGATCGCGTCCTTGGTGATCTCGTGGAAGACCATCCGGTGGACCGGGACCTTGGGCTTCAGGACTTCCTGGAGGTGCCACGCGATGGCCTCGCCCTCGCGGTCCTCATCGGTGGCGAGGAAGAGTTCGTCGGACTCGGCCAGGAGCTCCTTGAGCTTCCTGACCTGCGCCTTCTTGTCGGCGTTGACGACGTAGATGGGCTGGAAGTCGTGCTCGACATCGACCCCGAGGCGGCGCACCTCGCCGGTGTACTTCTCCGGCACCTCGGCGGCACCGCTGGGAAGGTCGCGGATGTGCCCGACGCTCGCCTCGACGACGTAGCCAGGGCCGAGGTAGCCCTTGATCGTCTTCGCCTTGGCGGGCGACTCGACGATGACGAGTCGGCGGCCGCCGGGTGCGGTCTCGCTGGTCGGGGACAACTTCGCTCTTCTCTCCGGGATCGACGCTCTGTGGCACGTACGGCACTGGCACGCACGGGAGCGGCACGGACGGTGACGCTCCCGTCGCTGCGGAGTGTGACGGTACAACCCGCCCCCGTGTCAAACGGCGAAAGCCCGCAACGGCCACTCGAACGGTAACCCGAGTTTTGGCATTCCTGCCGCCCGGACTCCCGGACGGGCGGGGCGGACGCTCGGGCCGGTGCCGTCACCGGAGGGAGCGCGAGCCGGATCCGGGAGGGGTCAGAGGCGCCCGAAGCACCAGAGGCCGAGGGCCAGGAACGCGGTGCCGGAGAGGCTGGTCAGCGCGACCGCGGTGCGCGGCGCGACCCCGTGGGCCACGGGCTCACGGTGCAGCGAGCGCACGGTGGTCCACAGCAGCAGCGCGCCTCCGAACAGCGTGAACGCCGCCCCCGCGAAGATCGCCGGCCCGCTCTCCATGCCCGTACCCCGTTCCGTCCACGTGCGGTGTTCGTCCCCCGGGCCGAGGCTGGCACCTCCGGGCGTCGTGGGCGCGAATTCCGGGTGAACGAAGCGGGGCGCCTCGGGCGGTGTCACGAAGATGGCCGGTAGTGACCCATTCCTCACCCCTCCTCTCTCCTCCGTCACATCGTGTCGAGCGTGGCCCGGCGCCGGCTGCCGCGCTCGAAGAGTCCGAGCAGGGCGACGGCGAGCAGGCCCCATCCGGCGCCCACCGCCAGCTCGGCCCCCAGCAGCGCCCCGTCCAGGCCGGTGCCCGCGGTCAGCCCGCGCGCCGCGTCCGCCGCGTGCGTGAGCGGCAGCAGCTCGCCGACGGTCCGCATCCATCCGGGCAGCGTCTCCCGGGGGACGGCGGCGCCCGTCAGGAGGAGCAGACCCGAACTCGCCACGTTCGACACGAGGAACACGTCACGGAAGCGGAGGCCGAGCGCGCCGAGCGCGAGCCCGAAGGCCGAGCAGGCGCCCGCCGCGACGAGCAGCACCAGACCGAGCCCGGGCAGCGCCCCGGCGGGCACGGGCAGCCCGAGCAGCAGCGAGGCCGCGGTGAGCACGAAGGCACTGACGAACAGGCCGTTGAGGACGTACGGCAGGGCGCGGCCGAGCCACAGCGGGACCCGGTGCCGGGGGGAGAGCAGGACGGCCCCGAGGGTGCCGTACCGGCGCTCGTTGGCGACGGCCATCGTGCCGCCGTACACGCAGGAGGCGGAAGCCGCGAGGACGGCGTTTCCGACGAGGTGGAAGCGGTCGTCGGCGACACCCAGTTCCCTGCCCAGGAAGACGAAGAAGAAAACCTGGAGGAGCGGCCCGACCAGCAGGGTTCCGATGAACATCGGCGGGGTGGTCCAGTTGAACAGGGCCCGGTAGGAGATCGCCCCGCCGACGACGACGAGCCGGGCGGTGCCGAGGAAACGGAACATGTCTCTCTGGCCTTTCGAGTGAGGTCGCTCAGGTGAGGGCGAGGGTGGCGGCGGCGCGCGCCCGGCGCTCCACACGGCCGAGGACGAGGACGGCGGCCAGCGCGTATCCGGCGCCGAGCGCCGCGGCCACGAGCATCGGCGCGACCACGTCCCCGCCGGAGGTCGCGGCGTGCACGGCCCGCGCGCCCCAGGTCGTGGGCAGCGCCCACGAGATCGGATGGGTCCAGGCGGGCAGCACCGTCACGGGCACGAGCAGCCCGGACAGTAGCCAGACGGGGGTGTCGAGCGGGTTGGCCAGCGCGTTGGCGTTGCGCAGCAGGACGAAGGTGGCGGCGAGCAGCAGCCCCGTCATGCCCAGCGCCAGGACGCAGACCGGGACGGCGACCAGGAACAGCAGCGGGTGCGCGAAGTCGAGCGGCACGTCGAAGAGGAGGACGCCCCACAGGACGGTCGCCCCCATCGCGTACGTGCCGATGACGGCGGTCGCCAGGGTGATCGGGAGCAGGACGAGCGCGAGCGGTGTCGGCGCCACGACCAGGGTCTCCAGGGTGCCGAGCCAGCGCTGGTTCTGCACCGCGCCGCCCGAGCCGAAGAGCACCGACCCCCAGATGCCCATGAGCCCGGCCCCGACGGAGGCGGTGAGCAGCCGGTCCGGGTCGCCGGCGGCGCGGAACAGGTAGACGGCCAGGGTCGCGTAGACGAGCGGCACGAGGACGGCGAAGGTGATCTCGATCGGGGAGCGCGACATGTACGAGACATGGGTGCGCACGCCGACGAGGATCAGCCGCGGCAGGCGCCTCATACGGACACCTCCTCGGCCACGGTCCCGGGCGTGCCCGCCGTCTCCTCCACGATCGCGATGTAGGCGTCCTCCAGGGACGGTTCGCGGCTGGTGACCCGCCCGATCCGGATGCCCTCCAGCGCCGCCAGGACGGGTCCGTGCAGGTCGGCGGCCCCCCGCCCGGTCTGTACGGTCACGGTCTGGAGCGCGCCCCGGTCCTCGGCCGACACGCCCCGCACCCCGGGCACCCGCCGCACCCGGTCGAGCCGCTCCTCGTCGACGCCGTACGCCTCGATCTCCAGCACGTCCCGTTCCCGCACGAGGGACTTGAGGCTGTCGGGGGTGCCGAGGGCCCGGATGCGGCCGCCCGCGATGACGGCGATCCGGTCGCAGAGCTCGTCGGCCTCGGCCATGTAGTGGGTGGTGAGCAGCACGGTGGTGCCGGCCGCGGCGAGGTCGGCGACGGTGCGCCGCAGGTCGCGGGCGGCGACCGGGTCGACGCCGATGGACGGCTCGTCGAGGAAGAGGACGTCGGGGCGGTGCAGCAGGCCGCGGGCGATGTGGAGGCGCTGTCGCATGCCGCGCGAGTACCCCTCGACCCGTTCCCTCTCCCGGCCCGAGAGGCCGACCAGGTCGAGGAGTTCGGCGATGCGCCGCTTCTGGTCGCGGGCCGGGACGCCGTACAGCTCGGCGAAGTAGCGGAGGTTGTCGAGCGCGGAGAGCCGGTCGTAGAGGCCCCGGTCGCCGCCGAAGACGTACCCGATCCTGCGGCGTACGGCGACGGGGTCGCGGGCCACGTCGTGGCCGAACACCCGGGCCGTGCCGGAGGTCGGCAGGAGCAGGGTGTTGAGCATCTTGATGGTGGTGGTCTTGCCGGCGCCGTTGGGCCCGAGCAGGCCGAACAGCTCCCCCGGCGCCACCTCGAAGGTGACCCCGCGCACGGCCTCGGTCTCGGTGCGCCGGGACTTCGGCCATCCGGTCCTGCTGGTGTAGGTGCGGCGCAGCGCGTCCGCCTCGATTGCGAGCATGCGGCGGACGGTAGGAGCCGTCGGCAGGTCGGGGCCATCGATTCGGGAGCCCCCGAATCGTCGGACCGCGGCCTCACGCCACCGCGCGCAGCACGTCCTGTCCGGTGAGCAGGGCGAGCAGCGAACGTCCGGTGTCGGTGAGTTGGTAGTACACCGAACGTCCCACGCGGTGCCGGGTGACCACGCCGGCCTCGGAGAGCACCGACAGGTGCTCGGAGACCGTGCTGGGCGCGAGGCCGAGCCGGTCGGCGAGGCCGGCCGTGGTCAGCGGGCCGCCCAGTTCGCGCAGGACGGCCGCGCGGCCCCGGCCGAGCATCAGCCCGAGCCGGTCCTCGGCGACGGGCTCGGGCGGTTCGCGCAGCGCGGCGGCGCCCCTGGCCTGGAAGCTGAGCGCGAAGACCTCGGGGTCGTCCGTCGAGTACAGCCGGCAGCCCTCGGCGAAGACCAGCGGGACGAGGACGAGGCGTCGTTCCCCCGGCGCGTACACGGCGTCGACGTGCTTGGTCAGTTCGAGTACGGGCGGCTGCCACCGTCCGCGGGTCTCCAGGCCGGCGAACAGCGCGTCGACGCCCTCGGTCGCGAACGTCCTGGCCCGGACGAGCACTTCGTCCTCGACGAGCCGCCGCATCGTCGGCCAGTACGGCTCGATCGCGCCCTCCCAGTAGGCCGCGTACGCGTCGGCGAGCGCCGCGCAGGCCGCCTCCGGGTCCGTCAGGTAGGGCCGCAGGAAGGGCGCGTCGGCCATCCCCGGGTAGCAGACGGCCACCTGTTCGCGTACGAACTCCGGGTCGGTGGCCCGCAGCGCGGCCAGTTCCTCGTGGACGTGGACCGTGCCGAACGGGCGGGGCAGCAGGAAGTCGGAGACGTCGTACCGCCCCTCGGCGAACAGGTCCCACAGCGGGCGGAGCCGGTCGTCCTCGCGCCACACCTCGCGCGCCTGCCCCACCCACTCCTGGTACGGCCAGGAGGGGTGGCGCGACGGCAGCGCGAGGTGCATCGCGCAGAACGCGTCACGCAGGGGGCTGATGGCGATCCTGGTCGCCCCCAGCGACGCCTCGTCCAGCTCGATCCGTATCAAGCGCCGTGCTCCCCGGCGCTCTCCGCTCCGGCCGGGAGCAGGAAGCCCTCCTCCACGAGCAGCCGGATCGCCTGCGGCGTGCGGTCCCGCAGGACGACCGGGTCCTCGCCCATCAGCTGTCCGATCGCGTCGAGGATGCGGCCGGCGCTGAGCGTGCCGTCGCAGACGCCGGCGAACCCGGCCCCGACGTGGTCGACCTTGGTGGCGCGGCGCATCCCGCGGTTCTGTCGGAGCACGACGTGCTCGGGGTCCTCGGCGCCGGGCAGACCGACCTGCTCCTGCATCACCTCGGGCGCGAGCGTGAACCGGTCGGCGAGGAGGGCGGCGTCGTCACGGGTGCGCAGGTAGTCCTGGCGCTCGAAGTGGGCGCGGACGGTGGGCCCGAGGGGCTGCTCGACCGGGTGCGGCCACTCCTCGATCAGGATCGACGGCTCGACCGCGCCGGACGCCACGGCGTCGTTCCGCCGGATCGTGATCCAGCCGAAGCCGACCGCGCGCGTCTTGCGGGCCTCGAACTCGTCGAGCCAGCGCCCGTACGCCACCCGGTACGCGTCCGGGTCCCCGCGGTGGTCGCCGCTGTCCCGCAGCCACAGCTCGGTGTACTGGGCGATGTCCTGGACCTCGCGCTGGACGATCCAGGCGTCGCAGCCGCGCGGCACCCAGGAGCGCAGCCGCTCCTGCCACTCCTCGCCCTCCACGTGCTGCCAGTTGGCGAGGAACTGGGCGTACCCGCCGTCGTTGAGCCGCTCGCCCGCCTCCTGCACGAGCGTGCGGCACAGGTCGTCGCCGCCCATCCCGCCGTCCCGGTAGGTGAGCCGGGCGCCGGGGGAGATGACGAAGGGCGGGTTGGAGACGATCAGGTCGTACGTGTCGCCGTCGACGGGCTCGAAGAGCGAACCGGTCAGCAGCTCGGCCCCGCGGGCCCCGGAGAGGGCGAGCGTGAGCCGGGTGAAGTCCAGTGCGCGCGGGTTGAGGTCGGTGGCGGTGACCAGGGTGGCGTGCTGGGCCGCGTGCAGCGCCTGGATGCCGGAGCCGGTGCCGAGGTCGAGCGCCGAGGAGACCGGCGTACGGATCGTGATGCCGGCGAGGGTGGTGGAGGCACCGCCTACGCCGAGGACCACTCCTTCGTCCTTCTTGCCGATGCCGCCGGCGCCGCCGACGGCGCAGCCCAGGTCCGAGACGATGAACCAGTCCTCACCGTCCGGGCCGCCGTACGGCCGGATGTCGACCGTGGCGAGCACGTCGTCGTCCTCACGGACCACCCAGCCGTCCTCGATGGCCTCGTCCAGCGGAAGCGCGGCGACGGCGCTGTCGTGTCCGACGGGCCGCTGGAGCAGGAAGAGGCGGACGAGGACCTCCAGCGGCGAGTCGCCGCGGGTGGCGCGCAGGGCGGGGACGGTCTCGCTGCGGGCGAGCGCCGAGTAGGCCGGGGCGCCGAGCAGGTCGAGCAGTCCGTCGGCGGTGAAGCCGGCGGCGAGCAGCGCCTCGCGCAGACGGGTGGCGTGCGCGGGCACCGGGAGGCGGGGAGGCAGGCTGGTCGTACTCACCGCTCCATTGTGACGGCCGCCGGCGACATCCGGGCGGCCGACCCGGCGGCGGGCGGCCGACCGCCGCCGCCACCGGGTCCGCCGGGTGCCGTTTCCTACTCCTCGGTCTTGCTCACCGCGGCCTTCTTGGTGGGCTTGGCGGAGGGCTTCTTGGCCGGGTCCGAGGAGCCGGAGTCCGTGCCGGAGGTGTCCGTACCGGAGGTGTCCGTGCCGGAGTCCGAGCCCTTGGCCGACGAGGTGGAGCCGGCCTTCGGGGAGGCGGAGCTCTTCGGCGGGACCGAGGCCGTGGGCTTCTGGCAGCCGGGCTGCTTGGCCATCGCCTGGCCGAGCTCGCCCTCCTCCAGCTTGGACAGGGCGTTCTGGTCCATCTTCTCGATCTTGGTCAGGCCGTCGGCGACGCCCTGGAGGCCGTCCGCGAACTTCTGCTGGTTCGTCGGATCCAGCGCGTCGACCTGCTTCTTGAGCCCCTCGTACGCCACCGCGGTGGCGTTGAGCTCCTTGATCGCGTCCTGCTGGACCTTCTCGCCGTTCTCGACGGGCGGGGCGCCGGCGGCCTCGACGGCCTTGGCGAGCGCCCGGTCGGCGTCGGCGATGTCCTGGAACGCCTTCGAGTCGGCGGCCTGGATCTCGGCCGGCTTGCTGTCGGCCGCGGTCGAGATGATGATCTGGTGGGCGTCGGCCCGCTTCTGGATCTGAGGCTTGGCCTGGTCGCAGAAGGTCTTCGCCCAGTCACCCACCTTGTCGCCCTCGTCGTCGCTGCAACCGGACAGCGCGAGCACCAGTACCGCGCCGCCGGACAGTGCGGCCGCAAGCTTCTTGTTCAACGGATCGGTCCCTTCCAAGGCTCTCGGCCCCGGAACATACACGCCGAACGGGCTACTTCCACCTTTCGTGGTACTGATTCATCCCATATTGCAGTCTTTTGAACCATGCGATGGGGCGCGATACCGCCCCCGAAACACCCGGGAATGAGACGGACGACACGTCAGGAGACGGCCACCGAACGCTTCTTGGAGGCCCGGACCGCGGCGACGACCACGACGAGCGCGACCCCCGCGACCGCCGCCCGCAGTCCGGCGCTCGCGTCCTCCCCGTAGCCGAACCGCACGACGGCCGGGGCGATCAGCAGCGCCACCAGGTTCATCACCTTCAGGAGCGGGTTGATCGCCGGACCCGCCGTGTCCTTGAACGGGTCGCCGACCGTGTCCCCGATGACGGTCGCCTCGTGCGCCTCGCTGCCCTTGCCCCCGTGGTTGCCGTCCTCGACCAGCTTCTTCGCGTTGTCCCAGGCGCCACCGGAGTTGGCGAGGAACACCGCCATCAGTGCACCCGCGCCGATCGCCCCGGCGAGGTACGAGCCGAGCGGGCCGACCCCGAGCGCGAAGCCGACCGCGATCGGGGCCATCACCGCGAGCAGCCCGGGCGTGGTGAGCTCGCGCAGCGCGTCCTTGGTGCAGATGTCGACGACCCGCCCGTACTCCGGCTTCTCGGTGAAGTCCATGATCCCGGGGTGCTCGCGGAACTGCCGCCGCACCTCGTAGACCACCGATCCCGCCGAGCGGGAGACCGCGTTGATCGCGAGCCCCGAGAAGAGGAAGACCACCGCCGCGCCGAGGATCAGCCCGAAGAGGTTGTTGGGCTGCGAGATGTCCATCGAGAGGGTCAGCGCGTCCGCCTTCCCGCCGAGCCCCCCGACGTCGGCGACCGAGGTCGCGATGGCGTCCCGGTACGAGCCGAAGAGCGCCGAGGCCGCCAGGACGGCCGTGGCGATGGCGATGCCCTTGGTGATGGCCTTCGTCGTGTTGCCGACCGCGTCGAGATCGGTGAGGACCTGCGCACCCGCGCCCTCGACGTCCCCGGACATCTCCGCGATGCCTTGCGCGTTGTCGGCGACCGGGCCGAAGGTGTCCATGGCGACGATCACCCCGACGGTGGTGAGCAGGCCCGTCCCGGCGAGCGCGACCGCGAACAGCGCCAGCATGATCGAGGTACCGCCGAGCAGGAACGCCCCGTAGACGGTGAGCCCGATCAGCAGGGCCGTGTAGACGGCGGACTCCATGCCGAGGGCCACGCCCGCGAGGACCACCGTGGCGGGCCCGGTGAGCGAGGACTTGCCGATGTCCCGGACCGGCCGCCGGCTCGTCTCCGTGAAGTAGCCGGTGAGCTGCTGGATGAGCGCGGCGAGGACGATGCCGAGGGCGACCGCGACCAGCGCGAGGACCCGCGGATCGCCGCCGTGGTCGTGGATGCCCGGCTCGGTGACGCCGTCGAGCTCGGCGTACGAGGACGGCAGGTACGCGAAGGCGGCGACGGCCACCAGGGCGAGCGAGACCACCGCCGAGACGAGGAAGCCCCGGTTGATCGCGCTCATGCCACTGCGGTCGGCGCGCCGCGGCGAGACCGTGAAGATGCCGATCATCGCGGTGACCACACCGATCGCCAGGACGATCAGGGGGAACGCGAGACCGTGGTCGCCGAAGGCCGCCTCGCCGAGGATCAGCGCGGCGACCAGGGTCACGGCGTACGACTCGAAGAGGTCGGCCGCCATGCCCGCGCAGTCCCCGACGTTGTCGCCCACGTTGTCGGCGATGGTGGCGGCGTTGCGCGGATCGTCCTCCGGGATGCCCTTCTCGACCTTGCCGACCAGGTCGGCGCCGACATCGGCGGCCTTGGTGAAGATGCCGCCGCCCACCCGCATGAACATGGCGATGAGCGCGGCCCCCAGCCCGAAGCCCTCCAGGACCTTCGGCGCGTCGGCGGCGTAGACGAGGACGACGCACGCGGCCCCCAGCAGCCCGAGACCGACGGTGCACATGCCGACGACCCCGCCCGTGCGGAAGGCGATCCGCGTCGCCTTGTGCGCGATCTCGGTCAGGTCCTTCTCGGGCTCACCGGGCCCCGGAGTGGCCTCCCGGGCCGCGGCGGCGACCCGCACGTTCGCCCGTACGGCGAGCCGCATGCCGATGTACCCCGTGGTCGCCGAGAACAACGCCCCGACCAGGAAGAACAGGGAGCGGCCGGCCCGCTGTGACCAGTTGTCCGCGGGCAGCAGCATCAGCAGGAAGAACACGGCGGCCGCGAAGACGGCCACGGTCCGCAGCTGCCGCGCGAGATACGCGTTGGCCCCCTCCTGCACGGCGGCGGCGATCTCCCGCATCCGCTCCGTCCCCTGCCCGGCCGCCAGCACCTGCCGGACGAGGAGCCGCGCGACGACCAGCGCGGCGAGGGCGACGGCGGCCACGACGATCACGATCGTCCGGTTGCCGCTCGTGAGCACCGCTGCGGCGAGGGGTGTGGGGTACATGGGGACGGATCATAGGGAGACCAACCGCCTCATTCCGGGACCCCGCGAACCCCCGCGCGGATGCACCAATCCGGCGCCGCCGGGCCTGGGGAAACGGGAAGAGGCCCTGCAGCCGCAGGGCCTCTTCCCGTTCACGTGTACGACAGGACGGTGCGTCCGCCGGTCAGGACAGGACGTCCGCCGAGTTCACCGGCCACGCCATCCGGATGGTGCCGCCGGCCTCGCCGGCGCTCACCTCGACGTCGTCGACGAGCCCGCGGATCACCGCGAGGCCCATCTCGTCCTCACCGTCGGCGTCGTCGAAGTCCTCGGCCGGAGCCGCGGCCCGCGCGCCGGGGACACCGGCGGCGTCGGCCGCCGCCACCCCCGCGCCCGGCACCTCGTCGCCGACCTCGATGGAGAAGGTCTTCTCCTCCTCGGTCAGCACGACCCGGATGGGGGTCGTGACGCCGTTGCTGCGATGCAGCCCGACCGCACGGGAACATGCCTCACCGACGGCGAGACGCACCTCGTCGAGGACCGCCTCGTCCACCCCCGCCCGGCGCGCCACCGCGGCCGCCACCAGGCGGGCCGTACGGACGTGCTCGGGCTGAGCGCTGAATCGGAGTTCAACGGTGGCCATGCGAACCCCCTGGGCTCAGTCGACGGCGTTGACGGCCTCGTCGACCGAGGTGTGGATCGGGAACACCTTGGTGAGGCCCGTGATCCGGAAAATCTTGAGAATGCGCTCCTGGTTGCAGACGAGACGCAGCGAGCCCTCGTGCGCGCGAACGCGCTTCAGGCCGCCGACGAGCACGCCGAGGCCGGTGGAGTCGAGGAAATCCACGCCCTCCATGTCGACGACCAGGTGGTAGCTGCCGTCGTTCACCAACTCGACCAACTGCTCGCGCAGCTTGGGCGCGGTATACACATCAATCTCGCCACCGACCTCGACGACCGTACGGTCGCCACCAGCGCCGGACACATTGCGAGTCGACAGGGACAGGTCCACGGATCCTCCAGCACCTTGCTATCGGGCGATCGCCCCCTCGGGCCTCCCGGGCGGAGCCAGGGAACTGATCGCCAGCCGCGATGGCATTCAATCACTTACCAGCAGCCATGCACGACGCCTTGGAAGCATTGTCCGTCATGGCAGTGACACACTCGGTGCCGATGGCCAAGAATCAGCGCCCCAGTCGACCGCCCGGGGACACGGGCAGTCGCCCCTCCCCCGGCGTGGTCCTCGACCGGCTCGCCGCGGGCGAGAGCCGGTCTTCGCGCATCACCCATACGGAGCACATGCCCGCCCGGGAGGGCCGTCATGCCGTCTGGCCGCACCGCATCCGTCCCGAGGTGATCGCGGCGATCACGGAGGCCGGGATCGAGCACCCCTGGGCACATCAGGCGGAGGCCGCCGAGCACGCCCTGGACGGCGAATCCGTGGTGATCGCCACGGGAACCGCCTCGGGCAAGTCGCTCGCCTACCTCGCCCCGGTCCTCACGACCCTCCTGGACGGCTCCGAGGCCGCCAACGGACGCGGGGCCACCGCCCTCTACCTCTCGCCCACCAAGGCCCTCGCCGCCGACCAGCGGCGCGCCGTGCGGGAACTGGCCGCCCCGCTCGGCAACCGGATCCGCCCCGCCGTCTACGACGGCGACACGCCGGTCGAGGAACGCGAATGGGTCCGCCAGTACGCGAACTACGTGCTGACCAACCCCGACATGCTGCACCGGGGCATACTCCCCTCCCACCCCAGGTGGTCCTCCTTCCTGCGCGCCCTGCGCTACGTCGTGATCGACGAGTGCCACACCTACCGGGGCGTCTTCGGCTCCCACGTCGCCCAGGTGGTGCGACGCCTGCGCCGGATCTGCGCCCGGTACGGCTCCGAACCGGTCTTCCTGCTCGCCTCCGCGACCTCCGCCGAGCCCGCGCGCGCCGCGGCCCGCCTCACCGGCCTGCCGGTCACCGAGGTCTCCGACGACGCCTCCCCGCGCGGCGAGCTGGTCTTCGCCCTGTGGGAGCCGCCGCTGACGGAGCTCCACGGCGAGCGCGGCGCGCCGGTGCGGCGCACCGCCACCGCCGAGACCGCGGACCTGCTCACCGACCTGACCCGCCAGGGCGTCCGCTCGGTCGCCTTCGTCCGCTCCCGGCGCGGCGCCGAGCTGATCTCGGTCATCGCCCAGGAGCGGCTGGCCGAGACCGACCGCGCGCTGGCCCGCCGCGTCGCCGCCTACCGGGGCGGCTACCTGCCCGAGGAGCGGCGCGCCCTGGAGCAGGCCCTGCACTCCGGCGAGCTCCTCGGCCTGGCCGCCACGACCGCCCTGGAGCTGGGCGTCGACGTCTCCGGCCTGGACGCCGTCGTGATCGCCGGGTACCCGGGCACCAGGGCCTCCCTGTGGCAGCAGGCCGGCCGCGCCGGCCGCTCCGGCGAGGGCGCCCTCGCCGTCCTGGTCGCCCGCGACGACCCGCTGGACACGTTCCTGGTCCACCACCCGGAGGCGATCTTCGAACAGCCGGTCGAGTCGACCGTCCTGGACCCCGACAACCCCTACGTCCTCGCCCCCCATCTGTGCGCCGCCGCCGCCGAGCTCCCCCTGACCGAGCCCGACCTGGCGCTCTTCGGCCCGGCCGCCCCCGGCCTGCTGCCCCAGCTGGAGGGGGCCGGGCTGCTGCGCCGCCGCGCCACCGGCTGGTACTGGACCCGCCGTGAGCGCGCCGCCGACCTCACCGACATCCGAGGCGGCGGCGGGAGCCCCGTCCGGATCGTCGAGTCCGGCACCGGCCGGCTGCTCGGCACGGTCGACGAGGCCGCCTCCCACAGCGCCGTCCACGAGGGCGCCGTCCACCTCCACCAGGGCCGCACCTACCTGGTGCGGGAACTCGACCTCAAGGACTCCGTGGCCCTCGTCGAAGAGGCCGTCCCGCCCTACTCCACCACCGCCCGCGACACCACCTCCATCACCGTCCTGGACACCGAGACCGAGATCCCCTGGGGAGCCGGCCGCCTCTGCTACGGCTCCGTCGAGGTCACCAACCAGGTCGTCTCCTTCCTGCGCCGCCGCCTGATCACGGGCGAGGTCCTCGGCGAGACCAAGCTCGACCTGCCGCCGCGCACCCTGCGCACCCGGGCCGTGTGGTGGACGGTCACCGAGGACCAGCTCGACGCCGCCCGGATCACCCCGGAGATCCTCGGCGGCGCCCTGCACGCCGCCGAACACGCCTCCATCGGCATGCTGCCGCTCTTCGCCACCTGCGACCGCTGGGACATCGGCGGCGTCTCCGTGCCGCTCCACCCCGACACCCTGCTGCCCACCGTCTTCGTCTACGACGGCCATCCGGGCGGCGCGGGCTTCGCCGAGCGCGCCTTCCACACGGCCCGCGCCTGGCTGACCGCCACCCGCGAGGCCATCGCCTCCTGCGAGTGCGACGCGGGCTGCCCCTCCTGCATCCAGTCCCCCAAGTGCGGCAACGGCAACGACCCCCTCCACAAACGCGGCGCCGTCCGCCTCCTCACGGAACTCCTACGGTCCGCCCCGCAGGCGGAGGATCCGAAGGGACCGGAAGCCCCGGGAGCCCCGGAGGGCCCGCCCGCGACCTGATCTCCGGCCGGTAGGGGCCGCGCACGACCCGGGCGGTCACCTCCGCGACCTCGCCGCGCAGCGCGCACCCCACCAGCTCGGCACCCTGCGCGCCGGCCACCCGCGACGCGGCGGCACACGCCTCGCTCTCGCCCCACAGGGCCCGGTCCGCGGCGGCGAGCGCGGCCAGATCCGCCGCCCCACCGGCCCGGTGCCTGGCCGCCACCGCCTGCCCAAGCGCCAGCACCGCCCCGAACACCACACACAGCGCACAGGCCGCGAACGCCGCCCACACGGTCGCCGCACCCCGATCCCGCGCCCTCCCGCCGTACCGGCCCGGGGAGCCGCCCTGGCTCGGGAAGCCCCGGCCTCGGAAACCGTCCCGGCCCGGATCACCCCCGTCCTCGCGGCCACCCCGGTCGCGGTCACCCTGGTCTCGGCCACCCCGACCCCGCCCGGCGTCACGGCCTCCGTATGCCCCACGGCCTCCGCATGCGTCACGGCCTCCGCGGAGGTCGTGCCTCCGCTGACCGCCGGCCGTCACGGCGGACCTCCAGCGGCGGGGACCTCAGCCGACGGGATCCCGGTGACGGTGTCCTCGGCGAGGGCCGCCGCGCCCGCGCGCAGGGTGATTCCCATGCCCCGGGGCCCGGGGGCCGCGGCCTCGACCGTCACCCGCCAGAGGTCCCCGTCCCGCGCCACCGACACCCGTGCCCCCTCGGGCGCGGCGGCCCGGGCGGCCGCCGCGGCGGAGGCCGGGGGTTCCGAACGGGCCGCCGCCCGCGCCCCCGCCCGCGCCGCGTCCACGCACCGGATCTGTGCGGCGGCCGCGGCCAGCGCCCAGAGCAGGGTCACCGTGAACAGGGCGAGGACCGGCAGCACCATCGCTGCCTCCACGGTCACGAAACCCCGGTCAGAACGGCGCATCGAGAGCCTTCCCGATCACCGATTCCAGGGCTCCCGAGACCGTCTCGCTGGTCACGATCTTGTAGAGCACCGCGGCGAAGGCCGCCGCGGCGATCGTCCCCACCGCGTACTCGGACGTGGTCATCCCTTCGTCGCGCCGCGCCGCCACCCGCAACGCCCGCCACCATTCGCCCAGCCGCACCTTGATCGTCATGCCGACCTCCTCGTCCGTTCCCGCCTCGTCCTGCCGTGCCTTGCCATGCCGTGCCATGTCCCGCCCCGTCCTGTTGCGCTGTGCCGTGTCGCCGTATCCCGTCGTGTGCCGTCGCGCTCATCCGTCCAGCAGCCCCGTCGCGAGCCCGATCACCACCGGGGCGACGCCCACCGCGAGGAACGCGGGCAGGAAGCAGAGACCCACGGGAGCGCTGATCAGAACCTGCGCCCGGCGTGCCCCGGCCGCCGCCGTGCGGGCGCGGGCGGCGCGCAGGGCGGCCGCGTGCCGGGCGACGGCCTCCGCCGCGGGTGCTCCCGAGGAGCCGGCCCGTTCCATGCAGCGGGCCAGTCCTTCGGCGCCCGGTATCGCGCCGAACCTCCCCCACACCTCGGCCGGTTCGCCGCCCAGGCGGAGTTCGGCCGCCGTGCGGGCCAGCCGGTCGCCGAGCGGGCCGCCGAGCGACCTGCCCACCGCTTCCGCCGCCTCGGCGGGCCCGGCGCCTGAGGCGGCGCAGGCGGCCAGCAGATCGGCCGCGAGCGGAAGGTGACGGGCCGTCTCCTCGTCATCGGCCTGCGGGGCTGCTCGTCTGGCGAGCGCCTGCCGGGCTCCGAGCGCCACCAGGACCCCGGCGCACAGACCGGTGATCCCGCCGAACAGCACCCATCCGATGCCGACCCCCACGAGGGGCACCCCCCAGAGCCCCACCCACGACGGCATTCCGGTCCACCCCTTCCGGGGGTGCGGCGCCGACAGGTCGAGGAGGACCACGGCCCGCCGCTGCGTCCGGTGCGCCCGGAGCCGGCGCAGCGCCTCCATGGCGCCCTGCGCGCACAGGATCACCGCCAGGGCGGGAAGCCCGGCCGCCCGAAGGACGTCCAGTCCCTGCTGAACAGGGTTCGTCGTCACGCCCGCTCACCTCCTCGTACGATCCGCGCGGCCCACCAGAGCCCCGTCGCCTCCAGCGCCCCGCCGACGGCCAGGCAGCCCAGCCCTGCCTGGGTGTGCAGCAGGACCCGCAGCGGTTCGGCGCCCAGCGCCGCGCCGAGGGCGAGTCCGGCCGCCGGGAGGAGCGCGAGTACGGCCACCGTCGCCCAGGCGCCGGCCAGTTCGGCCCGCAGGCGGTCCCGCTGTTCGCGGTGGTCACGCAGAGCCGCCTCCAGCCGGTCGAGTCCGGAGGCGAGTCCCGCACCGCCGTCCACGGCCACCTGCCAGCAGGCCGCCATGCCGGCGAGCCCGTCGGCACCGTCCTGCCGGGCCGCCCGCCGCAGGGCCTCCGGCACGTCCCCGCCGAACCGGGCCGCCGCCAGCACGGGCGCCTCGGCGGTGCCCAGGGCGCCCGTCTCCCTCGCCGCGAAGGCCAGCGCCTGCGCCGGCTGCCAGCCGGCCCTCAGCTCGCCGACGACCGCCCCGCAGAGGGCCGTCACCCGCTCGGACCGTGCCTCGCGTTCCTTCCGGCGGCCCGCAGCCCGCAACCGCCGCCCGACCAGCGGCATCGCGAGCACTCCCGCCACCAGCGGCAGCGGCGACTCGCCCACCAGCGCGAGGGCCCCCGCCACCGGCAGACAGAGCCAGGCACGCCGCCCCCGCAGCGCGGCCCACCCCCTCTCGGCCACCAGCGGCCAGACCCAGCCGCCACCAGGCCCGTCGAGCCCGCCGCGCCCACCGGAGAGACCGAGGAGACCGGGAAGCCCAGGGGCACCGGAGACGCCCTGCCTCCCGCCCGCGAGCAGCGCCCGCGCCCGTCCCGCCCAGCGCCGCCTCTCGACCGCCCACCAGAGCGCCAGCACCGCGCAGAGCGCCGCCGTCCCCTGTGCCGCGCCCCGCGCGGACAGCAGTCCGTCCGTCACCGCACTCCCCCTCCGATCAGCGACCTCAGCCGCTCCCAGCCCCGCTCCCGCTCGAACCCGGACGCGCCCCACCGCAGCGCGGGGACCGTCCGCACGAGCCCGTCCCGGTCCCGCTCCAGCACATGGACCTCGGCGATCCGCCGGCGCCCGTCCCGGTCCCGTGCGACGTGCAGCACGACCGAGAGCCCGGCACCCAACTGGCTGTGCAGGGCCGACCGGTCGAGCCCGGCCGCCGTGCCCAGGGCCTCCAACCGGGCGGGCACGGCCGCGGCCGTGTTGGCGTGGAGGGTTCCGCAGCCTCCCTCGTGGCCCGTGTTGAGGGCCGCGAGCAGGTCCACCGCCTCCACTCCCCGGACCTCGCCGACCACCAGCCGGTCGGGGCGCATCCTCAGCGCCTGACGGACCAGGTCCCGCAGGGTGACGAGCCCGGCGTTAGGAACAGTTCCGGTGTCTCAGCGGCTGCTCTGTATCAGTCGGATGGGCTCCGCTGCCCGTCCGGTGCCCTCGCCTGAAGGGCGGGAGGTGTCTCAATGCGTCCCGGATTCTTTACGTTTTCTTGACTGCCTTATGTGGGTCATCGCTGGCCCGTAGGCACTGTCCGCGACCCTCCCGTGAGCGTTGGCCCTGTGTGCCATCCTGGCGCGACGAGCGAGAGCACCGCCGTGGTGCGGACGAGTAGGGGGCCTGATGAGCGATTGGCTCAACCGCACGATCCGAGACGGGCACCGGGCCAAGGGTGACCTGCACGAATACGTGTATGAGATCCCTGTTCGGGCTGACCCTGAGGAGACAGACCCTGCCGGAACGGTGCTGCTGCGCCTGACCTCCGAGCCGGTTCCGTTCTTCGGTCAGGCGCCGGATGAGGGAGGCCCGAAGCGGCCTGAGGTCGTCTGGAAGTACGTGCTGCGGACGCGTCTCAAGTCGGATCGCGGCGTCGTCGTAGCGGAGCCGTTCGAAGGCGGTCTGCCGTTCGTCGTGTCAGGAGTCGGTCCGTGGGATCCAGAACCCGACGGTGGTTTCCAGCCGGACGTGTTGGCTGCCCGTCTCCTGGCCTTCGTCTCGGACTGGCGTGGCCCAGAGGGGCCGCTCACTGATGATCAGCGTGAATGGTTCAGCTGGCTCGGCACGGAAGTCAACGCCATGCTGCCCCGCGAGGAGACGGCCGCGGCGGAGTGGATGAACGGGCGGCGAGTCTCCGGCTCGTAGAGGTCCGGAATGCGGGTGGCGCGCCCCCCCTGGGGGGGGGCCCCCCCCCATTTAAAGGCGAAACAGGTCACTAGCGGCCCGGGAGCCGG
>NZ_JBHWAQ010000012.1:0-49525 GCF_042743475.1 Streptomyces sp. NPDC059534 | reverse complement strand
CCCAAACACCCCCCCGCGCCCCCGGGGGGGCGGCGGCGGGGGGGGTGGGGTCGCGGGGGGGGCTCCCCCGCGGTTGCTTGCGGCCCCGCCGGGGGGGCCCCCCCCCGCCGGGGGGGGCGCCCCACCCGCATTTCCAGGGACTTCCTGGTCAGTCGCGTCCGAGAGCCCGGACGATCCAGCCGGCTTCGCGCCACTGGTCGGTGTTGAGGGTGCCGCGGGCGTCGATGACCTTGGGGCTGGTGGTGCGGGTCGCGAGCCGCTTGGGGTCGATGGTGGAGAACTGGTGCCACTCGGTGAGGTGCAGCAGCAGGTCCGCGTCATCGACGGCGGCGATCGAGTCTTCGACGTAGTCGAGTTCGGGGTGGAGCTTGCGGGCGTTGTCGAGGGCCTTGGGGTCGGTGACGGTGACGGTGGCGCCGAGGTCGTGGAGGGCCTGGGCGACGGCCAGGGCGGGCGAGTCGCGAATGTCGTCGGTCTCGGGCTTGAAGGCGGCGCCCCAGACGGTGATCCGCTTGCCCCGCAGGTCGGGGCCGAGTTCCTCGCGGGCGAGGTCGATGACGCGCTGGCGGCGGCGGGCGTTGACGGCGGCGGCTTCGCGGAGCATGCCGACGGCCTCGCCGGCTTCGAGTTCGTCGGCGCGGGTGATGAAGCCGCCGAGGTCCTTGGGCAGGCAGCCGCCGCCGAACCCGAGGCCGGGCCGCATGCCGTGGCGGCCGATGCGGTGGTCGTGGCCGAGGATGTCGGCGAGCTCGGCGACGTTCGCGCCGGACTTCTCGCAGACCTCCGCCATCGCGTTGACGAAGGAGATCTTGGTGGCAAGGTAGGAGTTCGCGGCGCCCTTGGCGAGCTCGGCGGTGGCCCAGTCGGTGACGATCGTCGGCGTCCCCGATTCGATGATCTTGGCGAACGCCTGCCGCAGCAGGGCCTCGCCCCAGGAGTGGCCGGTGTTGAAGCCGAGGACGAGCCGGTCGGGCCGGAGGGTGTCATCGACCGCGAAGGACTCGCGGAGGAACTCGGGGTTCCAGGCCACCTCGATGAGGTCCCCGGCCGGTGCCATGCCGCGGAGGAGTTCGGCGATGCGGGGTGCGGTGCCGACCGGGACGGTCGACTTGACCGCGACGACGGCCGGGGTGGTGAGGCCGGGGGCCAGGCGGGTGACGGCGTCGAAGAGGTGGGTGAGGTCGTAGGCGTCGGTGCCGGGCTGAGGCGGGGTGCCGACCCCGATGAAGTGCAGGTCGGCGAACTCGGTGGCCTCGCCGTAGGAGGCGGTGAAGCGGAGCCGGCCGGAGGCCGTGTGCTTCGCGAGGAGGTCGTCGAGGTCGCGTTCGAAGAACGGGGCCTTGCCGCTGTTGAGGGTGTGGACCTTGTCGATGTCGGAGTCCATGCCCAGGACCTCGTGGCCGAGCTCGGCCATGCAGGCAGCGTGGGTAGCGCCGAGGTAGCCGCATCCGATGACGGTCATCTTCATGCTCGGGGTCGTCCCTTCGGGTGGGGCCGCCGTGGGCGGCCCCACCCTTGCCCCGCCCGGAAGGGCGGGGTGATCAGGAGGGCCTGGCGGCCAGATAGCGGTTGATCCCGTCCCGGATGAACGGCGGGATCGTGAGGATGTCGAGGTGCTCGGGCGCGAAGAACTGGAGCTTGACGCCCTCGGAGAGCGGGAGGCGGGTCTCGTCGCCGTCCCAGCGGGCGGCGAAGAAGGTGATGATCTGCCCGGATCCGTGCTCGTCGCGGATCTCGCCCAGCTCGGTCAGCGAGGCGGCTGTGAGACCGGCCTCTTCATCGAGTTCGCGGACGATCGCGGTGGCCGGGTCCTCGCCGGGGTCGCAGCCGCCTCCCAAGAGGCTCCAGTGGGCGGGCCAGGCGATGGCGGGGAGGTCGTCGCGGAGGTGGAGGAGGAGTTCGCCGCGGCGGTTGGTAATGATCGCGACGGCTCCGCGGGCGGCGGCCGGCTCCTCGGTGGCGGTGGTATCGGAGTGCATCCCCTCACCGTAGTAACGGAGTTGGGGATCATGCGGCAGCCCTCACCGTCTGGTCCGAAAACCAGGCGGCTGCCATGAGGGCCTGCATGCGGGTCCGGTCGAACCGTCCGCCGGGCTTCAAACCCCCCTCGAGGAGGGGACGGAACGGAGACGGGGCATCGGTGAGGGCCATGCGGATCTGGGTGTCGGCCCAGTCCGCGAGGTCGCCGTTGAGCCAGGACGGGACCGGGGAGGCGAACCCGAGCTTGTCCCGGCTGGCCCAGACCTCCTTCGGCAGGCCGAGGGCCCTGGCCGCGTCCCGCAGGATCCGCTTGCCCTGGGCCGGGTCGGTGATCTTGTGCTCGACCGGCAGCCGGTAGGAGAACTCGACCAGGTCACGTGCGAGGT
Organism: Streptomyces sp. NPDC059534; assembly: GCF_042743475.1. Taxonomy (NCBI): domain Bacteria; kingdom Bacillati; phylum Actinomycetota; class Actinomycetes; order Kitasatosporales; family Streptomycetaceae; genus Streptomyces; species Streptomyces sp. NPDC059534. Next base: position 47,159 of record NZ_JBHWAQ010000012.1, on the reverse strand, counting down.
AGGGGGACCGGCGTTCGAGCGCGTAGGCGGAGGCGAGCTTGTCGCTGGTCATCACCAGCGGCCTCCAGGCCGTCGCCAGGTCCGCCAGGGTCAGGCCGCGGGCGAGATCCCCGCCCGCGCGGGCCATCGCGTCCGCGACGAGCTCGCGGAGACGGCCGTCCGGGTCCGGTCCCCGAAGGATCAGCCGGGTGACCGCCTCAGCCGGGTCCAGGGGCTCACCGGCGGCGTGCAGGAGCTTGGCGGCCAGCGGCCGGTATGCCTCCAGGCCGGCGTTCAGAACGGCGTCGGGGCCGAAGAGGACCAGGGCCTGGCGGACGTAGCCCATCAGGAACTCGTCCGGCCCGAGCCCGCCGATCACGACCCGCAGGCCGAGGTCGGAGATCTTCCGGTAGGCCATGTGCTCGGAGAACGTGGACGCGTTCCCCATCGGGTAGTCCAGGGCCCGCATCATGTGCGGCAGAGCGGTGGTGAAGTCGACGTGGTCGGGCTCGACCACCACCAGCTCGGCCTTGATGTCCCGGGCGATGACCGCCGCCGTGGAGGACTCGTCCAGGCGGTCCTGGCCGGGGTAGCGGACGGTGACGCAGACCGGCGGCCGCATCAGGTAAGCCAGCACCGCCGAGTCCAGCCCGCCGGAGAGGAGGAGGGCGAAGTCGCAGGCCGGGGACCTGAGCGGGATCTGGTCGGCCAGGATCGTGGAGAACTTCGCCAGGGCTTCGTCGTAGGTGCCGGTGAACGGGGCCCGGTCCTCCAGGTGCCACCAGGTCATCTGGTCGATCGAGCCGGTGGTGACGTCGAAGGACAGCAACGTGGCCGGCGCCAGCAGCTGGATCCCCTGGAACGGCGTGTCGACCCCCACGGGGGTTTCGATCGCGGTGACCTCCGGCCGTAAGACCAGCGGGGCCGGTCCGTAGCCGGTCAGGGAGGTCACCTCGGAGGCGAACGCGAGCCGGCCGCCGTCCAGCCGCCAGTAGAGCGGCTTCTCCCCGAGCCGGTCGCGGGCCAGGAACAGCTTCGCGACCCGCGGGTCATAGACGGCGAGGGCGAACATGCCGTCCAGTCCGTCCAGGCAGGACGGGCCGATCTTGACCCAAGCCCGCAGCAGGAAGTGGGCGTCCGACTCCCGCTCGCCGATCTCGATGCCCCAGGCGGCGGCCTGCTGACGCCAGTTGTAGATCTCTCCGTTGAAGGCCAGCAGCACCCCCGTGGTCCGGTCGAGGTAGGGGCCGGGCATGGCCTGCGGGTCGACGATCAGCAGCGTGTTCATGGCCAGCACCGCCCGGCGGTCGCTGCTGGCGGCGTGCATGGTGCCGTCCGGGCCGCGGTAGTGCTGTGAGGCACCCATCGCGGCGACGGTCTTCTCGTGCCGGACGGCGTCGCCTCCGGCCAGTCCTGCAATTCCGCACATCTGGTTCACCCCCGAGCGTGAAGTCGTGGTGCCTTGGCGGCGGCCACCACCGGGAGCCCTTCCTGGCGTCCCGGCGGTGGCCTGCGTCCTCATCACACCCGCCCGCGGCCCATGCCAGGGAGGGCTCGCAGGGGGGCTCACAACTCGCAAAGCAGGTTCACCCAGGGTCCGCAGGGCAATACCCTCAGTGCCTCAAGACGCGGGAAGAGCGTGCGGCTTCCCGTGCCCAGCCGGAATGCGTACGACTGAAAATGCCATGTCGACGCAGGCCGGCCCCGTGGCGTTTCCTCGTCAGCACCATGTTGCTGACCTGGTGGAAAAGGGGATTCGGGTGGCGTCGACCAGCCGCCGGAAGCGTCCGCCCAACGCGGACCTGGACCGGCTCATCGAGACCTGCGGTGCGAGCCACAAGGCTCTGGCCCTGCGGGTCAACCAGCTCGCCCAGCAGGCCGGCCTGGAGACTGACTACTCGCATACCTCCATCGCGAACTGGTGCCAGCGGGGCATGATCCCCAAGTGGCCGGTGCCCACGTTCCTCGCTCAGGCGATCGCCGAACGGCTGGGCCGTCCGGTGTCACTTGGCGAAATCGGTATGGGCGAGGCCGAGACACCGGACGCGGATGTGGGGTTGGATTTCCCGCGGGACCGTGCTGACGCGGTCCGAGTGGCCACGTCGTTCTGGAGTTTCGTGAACCGCCGCGACTTCTTAACCGGATCCGGCTTCGCCGTGTCCGCGTTCACCACCCCCGTGACCCGCTGGCTGGTCACCCCCGCCGACGAGGCCGCCGACCTCGCCGGCGGCAAGAAGCAGGTCGGCCGGGCCGACCTGGAAGAACTCCGGGACGCGGCCGACGAGGCCCGCCGCTGGGACTCCAAATACGGCGGCGGGAACTGGAAGGCCAACTCCGTCACCGTCTGTCTCCAGGAGCGGGCCGCCCCACTGCTGCGGGGCTCCTTCACCGACGAAGTGGGCCGTGACCTGTTCTCCGTCACCTCGGAGCTGTCGAGGCTGGCCGGCTGGACCGCCTTCGACGTCGGCCAGCACGATGTCGCCCAGCGGCACTTCATCCAGGCCCTCCGCCTGGCCCGCGCGGGCGGAGACGTCCAGCTCGGCTGCTATGTCCTGACCACGATGGCGATGCAGTCGCTGCTGCGGGGCTTCGGCTCCGAGGCCGTCGATATGGCCCAGGGCGCCTTCGAACGCGCGAAGGGCCAGGCCGCCCCGCGTGTCCTGGCATTCACCAAGCTGATCGAGGCCCGTGCCCATGCCCGCGAGAGGGACGCCAGGGCCGCCTCACGGGCCCTCGCGGCCTCCGAGGACCTCCTGGTCCAGGCAGACGCTGCCAGCGGCTCAGAGCCCGCCTGGATCGACTTCTATCACCATGCCCGGCTCTCCGCGGACGCCGCCGAGGTCTTCCGCGACCTGAAGAACCCCAAAGCGGCCCTCGCCTGGAACCAGCGGGCCGCCGCGATGCCGTCCGGGGTCTTCACCCGATCGGTCGGGATGCGGCTGGCCATCGTCGGAACCGCCCACCTTCAGGCCCGCAACCTCGACCAGGGCCTGGACCTCGGCAACCGGTCCGTCGACATCCTCGCCCGCGTCCAGTCCTCCCGGGCCAAGGACTACGTCCGCGAGTTCAACACCGCCCTCGGCCCCTGGCGGCGCGAGCCGGCCGTCCGCGAGTTCATCCACCGCACCCGCACCGAACTCGGCATCGCCGCCTAAGCACGTTCGCCCGTATTTCCTCACCTCCTCGAGGGGGAAGTACGGGCGAACGTCACAGACAGCGTACGGCTTCCTCGTGCACCATCGCGTACGGACTTGCGTGCTCAGCCGTCGGTTCGAACGGTGTCAAAGTCCGTGGCGGGGACCGGGACAGATGCCAGGCGCCGGCTGTTGCCGAGCTTCTTCTTCAGCGCGATGTTCTCGTGGTAGAGGTTCGCGGTCACCGCCGCGAGGGCATCGAGCTTGCCCTGGACCGCGGTGGTCTGGGCCTTCGCCTCCCGCAGCTGCCTGCGGAGCTCGGCGATCGTCTCGTCCCGCTGGACTTCGCCCGGGGTGCGGAGAACCGGGCGGGCGACCTTGGCATCCCACTCGGCCAGGACCGCCTCGGCCCGGTGGACGGTCGCGTGGCTGACCTTCGCCTCCCGGGCGAGGTTCTCCTTGGTCAGGGCGCCGTCGGTGTGCTGGGGCTCGCCGGCCAGCAGCCGGGCCATGGCCTCCCGCAGCTTCGTCTCAGTGGCAGCAGACACCGGCATCAGATGCTGACCTCCTGGTCCTTGAAGCGGTTCGTGACCGACTGGACTTCGGCGAGCCTGGCGCGGATCAGCTCACGCCGGGGCGGCGAGAGCTTCTCCCGCTTGAGGGTCTCCATCAAGTCGCCTTCCTCTGCGATCCAATAGGGAGCGTGCTTGCGGGTCAGCACCGAGTTGCGGCACTTGGCGGGCTGGCAGGCCCCGATCAACGGCGCCTGCCCTCGTTGCTCGGGCGGGAGTTGGTTCTGGCACTCGGCCGTGGACGCCTTCCACAGACAGTGGTTGATGGTGCCGAGGTGGAGATCAGCGAACGCGTCCCGCAGGAGGCTGACCTCCAGACGCTCGTCAGCGACCTGGCCCTGGAACTGCGGGGCGTCCAGGTCCGTAATGACCTTGTCCAGCCCTGCATGGAACCGGGAAGCCCCGGGGCCGATGGCCACCTGTTCGCCTCGGCGCCGGGCCTTGAGGACGTCCACCAGCTGCTTGGCGGCGGCCAGCTCCAGCTGGTTGTCGAACTCCTTGGCCCATTGCGCATCGATCGCCCCGTAGGCGGCAGTGACGCGGTTGGCCAGGGCCCGCCGGGCGGCGTGCTTGAGCTGGATACCGATCGCGATCTCCCCGTCGGGCTGCTGGCTGGCGATGATCGCCATGGTCCTGCGGAACATGTGCGGGCGGACGACCTGGGCCGGGATCTCCTCAAGCCCCGTCACGTGCCGTCGCCGGTTGACGTTCTCGATGAAGAAGTCGATGTCCCTGGCGGCGTCGATGCCGGGCCCGCCCCGGCTGTCCGCGGAGGACAGCGAGGCGAAGACGTGGGTGTCATGCCACGACAGCCGCTCGGCGACGGCGATGGCCTTCGCCACCGGCTCGGTGATCCACCAGCGGAACTCGGACTGGGACGCGTTCCGCTTGATCTTGCGCGACGTCACGGCCGGGCTGCCGTAGTGCTGAGCGAGGCCGCCCCGTTCGATCTCCTGGATCTCACTGTCGCGCATCATCGTCAGGGCCGCGGTGAAGATGTAGCAGGCCGCGCGGACCATCCTCAGCTGTCGCCCGAGCTCGCCGTGGTCCTCCTCCTGGAAGCGACCGGCGGCCACCGCCTCCCTGGCCCATTCCCGTCGTCGCAGGCAGGCCCGCGTGTGACCGTTGAAGACGCTGACGACGGCGTCGGGGCCGAAGACGGACCGGGCCAGGGAGGTCCAGGCCGGCTCACCGGGACCGTCCGCGGGGGCCTTCGGCGAACGGACGGGGACGAGGTGGGAGGGGTCGTCGAACCAGGCGCGGAGCACGGCGTCGATTTCCTCCTGCGAGCGCGGGGTGTAGCGGCGCGGTGCCGCCTTGACCCCGAGGGCGCTGGCCCCGCGACTGCCGAGGACGGCAACGGTCCGTCCGCTCTCCACCACGCGAAACACCATCTCCCGGCGGATCGCTGACCTTGAACGATTCCCGGCGCTGGTCGCGTTGAACAGGTGGGCCGTGCGGCCGTCTGTCACGGCAAGGCTCAGCGTCGCCCAGATCGGGGTGCCCGCCGCCTGTCCCCGGTAGGACGCCTGGTGGACGGGGACCAGGTTCCTGGAGTCGGCCAGCCACTCCTCCAGCAAGGCGTCATTGCCCTGGCCGGTGGGCCTTTCCGACCGGGTTGCGCGTGCTTCGCTCTCCGCCCATTCATCCCGGCGGTCCAGAATCTGCGGAGCGAACTGGTCGATGTAGGCCCAGGCGGCCCGGAGCAGGGGCCACCAGGTCGCCGGTGCGACGGCCGGTGTTTTCACGATCTCCGAGGGCGACCACTCGGCAACCTCGCTGTCGCTCTTGCCCGGCCAGGGGTCTTCCGCCAGCCCGCCGCCGGTCATCAGCGCGGCGAACTGGTGCAGGCGCCGGATCACCGAGACGTACTTCACGGCCGTCGACGCCTCGACCTCCTCCAACTGGTCGTCGAGGAATCCCTGCCAGTCGTCGGTGGACCACGCGTTGAGATCGTGCGGCATGCCTTCCTTGGCCGCCCACCGGCCCAGGACGTTGATGCTGTCGGAGACGATCCGGACGGTGCCCAGCTGCCATTGCTCGGCCGGGAGGAAGATCCCGGCCTTCCGCAGAGCGGAGTGGGTGGTGTTCATCATGGCGAAGGACACTTCGCGGGCCCGCAGATTCCAGACCGGACTCGCCGGGAACACGAGCTTCCACTGGCTCCTGGCGCGGTTGACCGGCCGCCGCAGGCAGTCACCGGGCCAGGCGTCCCGCTGTCCGAAGACCGGGACCGGGACGTCGGGGATCAGCGTCCGCCGCCCGGCGAAGACCGGCTCGTCGGCCGCGAAGAAGGCGGACTCCTCAAACGCGGGAGAGGCCGCGGTCCGTCGCATCATCGCTCGTACTCCGTTCGCATCCCCAAGGGGAGGTCCAGCCGCAGCTTGTTGTCCTCGATCTCCTGCCGGGCGGCGGGGATCTGTTCGGCGCACTCGTCGAAGACCTCGGCGAGGGCGGCGGCCTGACGTCCCCAGGCCGCCTGCCAGCGGTCGGGTGCGAGCACCAGCCGCATCTGCTCGATGTGGTCGGAGAGCATCAGCAGCCGGGGCAGCTGCGAGGTGAACACGATCGCGTTCCGGCAGAGCATGCACATCGCTGGAGCAACGTGGCAGAGCTTGCCCTCCGGGGTGTGGGGCGAGTCGTAAGGGTTGCGGCAGCCGGTCAGGCCCATGTCCAGGTCGCCGGTGGCCAGAGCCTCGGCCTGGTCCTCGGTGAGGTCCAGGGCCTGGGCGGTTTCGGGCTCGGTGAGGGACTCCTCGGCCTCCGCGGTGATCAGGACCGGCTTGGCGGTGACCTTCGCAAAGACCTGCTTCTGAGCCCGGTTGATGGCCTGGCCAGCAAGAACGTGGGCAGTGGTCCCGTGGGCGTAGTGCCCGCGGAAGACCTCGATGTGGTGGTCGTCCCCCGCCAGATCCGTGAGGGTCCCGCCGAGCGCGGTCACCTTGCTGGTCTTGGCCGTCTTGCGCAGGCGCCGGACGTCGTGTGGGCGCGAGATATCCAGGGCTGGCGTGGCGTCGGCGCCGTCGTGTGCGGCGATCCAGTCGCCGAAGCGTCGGCCGGTGCGCGTGAACAGGCCGAGGCCGGCCTGCATCGCGGCCCGGTGCTTGTCACCTTCCACCGCCGTGAACAGCCAAGGCTGTTCGAACACGTCCCGGCTCAGAGCCGTCGCCGCGTGCAGGCGACGCATCAGGCCAGGAATGTCCCAGTTGCCTGCCCCGGCGTAGGCCCATTCGCCCGGTGCTTCGCCTTCTTCCAGGGCGACGTCGTTCCGGGGGTGGAAGTCCGCGCGGACGCGTGCGGCCCTCTTCTTCCGCTGGACCACCCGGACGCCTTCGCCGCTGAAGGCCACGTCGTCCTCGCAGATGACGTGCAGTTCTTCCGGGGTGCAGTCGGTCAGCTCCAGCAGCAGCAAGATCCGGAACGGGTGCAGGTCGATCTCCGTGGGGAACAGCAGTCCATGCACCGCCCTCAGCAGCCTGTATCGGTAGCGGGAGAAATCCCCGGGCCCGCGGATGAGCTCTTTGAGTGGCTGGGGCCACGATTCGCCGCGTGCGGCGAGATGCTCCTTGAAGTCCGCCGTGGTCAAGATCCGGTGCCGGGCCGCCCAGACCAGGTTCGGCAGCTCATGCCAGCCGGCGACACGAGGATCTTCACCCGCTTCCAGCAGATCCCGCCCCCGGGCGAGACGTTTCTCCAGAGCGCGAACACCGTCCTGTGCGGCCTGCCGCATCGCCAGCCGTTCATGGTTGGCGAACTCGTCGAACGGCTCAGCCTTCGGGCGGCGGAACGAGGGCAGCTTCTCCGCCCGCCGACGCAGCCGCTCTGGCACGTCCGGATCACGGGTGGCCCGGTGGCTGATCAAGGTAAGCAGTCGCCCGGCCAGCACATTCGGCCGGGTCGATGATGCCGCGTACTCCCCCTGGAGGGACTCCTCCCACTCGTAGATGACCTCGACCAGGTCGATGTCCCCGCCGTCCAGCCGGGCAGCGGCCGGGTCCAGGCCCTGGGCCGCCAGGTGCCGGTCGGCGAACTCGGCGAGCGAACGCACCGCGCCTGCGTAGTCGTCGCTGCTGGTCAGAGCCGCAGCCCGGTGGTAGTCGATCCACGCGTCCGCCAGCTGGGCCGCCAGTGTCGAGCAGCGATAGGCCCGCGGGTCAACACGGTGGCGCAGTGTGCGGCCCTTCGGCGTCACGTAGCTCAGCTCGCGAACCCCGACGCGGTCCTGCCGGGCCGGAACCTGGATCTTGCTCTCGGTAGGCCGCGGGCGCGGGCGCCGCTCTCCCCGGCGAGCCATCAGGCCACCGTCCGATCAGTCAGTCGGGAGGCGTACTCCGCGTAGGTCTTGTTCTGGTCGTTCCAGTCGGCAATAGCCCGCGCGACCAGCAAGTTCGTCCTGCGGATGTAGCGCAGATACCGCATCGTCGAGCTCACGCGCTTATGTCCCAGGAGGCGCTGGACCATCAGCAGGGCGTTCAGGTTGATGTGCTCGGCCAGGTAGGCGTCGTGGCCGGCCCGGCGTCGCTCGGCCTCCATCTCCAGTACCAGCCTGGTCAGGAGTTCGAGCATGATCACTGCGAACGTGTGTCGGAGATCGTGGATCCGGAACCTGGCCGGCATCTCCAGCTCGAGCCCCTCGTCCTCGCAGATCCGCCGGGTCCGGGCGTGGGCGTCGTCGAAAATCTGGTTCCAGCGCTGCTTGCTCAGCATCCGTCCGCCGCGGCCCACGAACAGTGCCATCGGTTCCAGGCCGTGATCGCCCTCGATGACGGCGAGTCGCCTGACCTCCGCGGTCATCGCCGAGACTCGGAAGGTCCGCCGACGGCCGTGCAGAATGCCGCTGACCTTCATCTTCCGCAGGTCGATGTCATCCACGACGAATAACTCGGCGCGGTGGCTGTGCAGCGTCTTCGCTGCCTTCCTCACCGTCCACTCGCGCTCGGTGCGTCGGTAGAGGTCGATCTCGCGCAGCGTCGCGTACTGGATCTCCACAACCCGCTTCAGGCTGTACTTCGCCGTCGCCTGCAGTTCGACCGGCGACGGGAGCCCGTCCCGGCGCGGCTGGCCGACTTCGATGTCCAGCAGCGTGCTGAACTCGCGCAGCCGCATCCCCGTCGTGACCGCCAGTTCGCCGGCCGCACTGTTCCGCAACGGCGCCGACACCCGGAAATTCCGGTCGGCACGATCACCCGGGAGCAGGCCACGCAGGCCCACCTGCTTCAGGAACCGCCACTGCTCGTAGCTCAGATGGCGCACGTCCAGTTCGCTGGTGTCTCCCCAGGCCAGGACGTCCTTGCCGTTCTTGCGGCGGTAGTACGGGCGCTTGTCGAGCAGCCTTGCTTCCTCAACCGCCCAGTCGTAGAAGTTGTTGATCAGAGCCCGGCGACGCTGCCACGTGGCCGCCGATATGGGCGATTCCTGGTTCACCGTCCGGTCCTCGCGGTAGGCCACGAGGTCGTCCTCCGTCGCCGACAGCAGATCCGTCGGAAGATCCAGGTCCTCGAGGAAGTCCACAAGATCCAGGGCGTCGTAGGTGTAGTCGGACAGCGACTTGGCCTTGAGGGACTTGGCCAGCTCCTGGAAGAACGAGCACAGCGGCTCCGCAGGGCGCATGTCCGGGCCCAGGAAGAACGGCGTACCCGTCTTCAGGGCGCCCTTGCGCGTCACGTAGGCCGACGCGTCCAGGTCCTCCAGCCCGGGAGGTGCCTCGTAGAACTGACGGACCTTGTCCGGCGAGACGAAGAAGTAGTCCACCTATCCCCCAACTCATGTGACATCGACGAAACTTGAACCTAACAACGTGGCGAGGCCGTCCCAGGCCCCTCAAAGCCCCCTCTGAGACAGCTCTAGATACTTGTCCTAACCGGCGCCCTCCTGGTTGGCGGGCCGTGCCTCCAGACGCACCACGTGCGGGTGGTCGGGACGCAGCTCCGCCGAGTCCTCGGCGAGCACGATCCGTTCCCGCTCCCCCACCAGCCCGAGCAGGGAGGCGAGCAGCGTGGTCTTCCCCGTCCCCGTTCCGCCGCTGACGAGGTACGACACCCGGGCGTCGATCAGGGCCCGGAGGATCGCCGCGCCGTCCGGTGGCACCGTGCCCGCCGCGGCGAGTTCCTCCAGGGAGAAGGCGCGCGGGCGCACCACCCGCAGCGACAGACAGGTCGAGCCGACCGCCACCGGCGGCAGCACGGCGTGCATGCGGGTGCCGTCGGGCAGCCGTGCGTCCACCCAGGGGCGGGCGTCGTCGAGCCGGCGCCCGGCCACCGCCGCGAGCCGCTGCGCGAGCCTGCGGACGGCGGAGGCGTCGGGGAAGGACACCGGGACCCGTTCGAGACCGGCGCCCCGGTCGACCCAGACCCGGTCGGGCGCCGAGACCAGGACGTCGGTGACCGCCGGGTCGGCGAGCAGCGGCTCCAGCGGCCCGGTGCCGATCAGTTCGCACCTCAACTCCTCGGCCGCGCCGAGGACTTCCGTGTCGCCGAGCAGCCGCCCCTGGGCCCGCAGCGCCGCCGCGACCCGCGCGGGGGTGGGCTCGGCCCCGCTCGCCGCGAGCCGCTGCCGCACGGCGTCGAGGAGCCCCGCGCCGCCGACCGCGCCGGCGGTCCGCGTCCCGGGCCCGGTCATGCCGCACCGCCCGGGGCGAGGGCGCGCTCCCAGAAGGCGGCACAGAACCGGCCCAGCGGCCCGCGGGGTTCGGCGCCCGGCGGGACGCCCGCGTCCTGGTCGGCCACGATGCCCGGGTCGTAGGGGAGTTCGCCGGCCAGCGGCAGCCCCAGGGCGTCGGCGACCCACCGCTCGTCGAGTCCCGCCGCGTACGGTCCGCGGACCACGGCCCGCACGTCGCGGACGACGGTGCCGAGGGTCAGGGCCACCCGGTGGGCGGCCGCGACGGCCCGCAGCTCGCCCGGTACGACGAGCAGCGCGAGGTCGAGCTGAGCCAGGGCCTCGGCGGCCGCGTCGTCGGTGCCGCGCGGAAGATCGACCACGACGACCCCGCCCCGGCGGCGCGCCGCGCCGAGCACGGACCGCACCGCCGTCGGCGGCACCGGCGCGGCGGGCTCCCGGCCCCAGCTGAGCACCCGGACTCCCCGCACGGACGGCAGGGACTCCTCCAGGGCGCCGCCGGCCAGGCGGCCCTTCGAGGCGGCGAAGTCGGGCCAGCGTCTGCCCTCCTCCCGCTCGCCGCCGAGCAGCACGTCGAGCCCCCCGCCCAGCGGGTCGCCGTCGACGAGCAGGGTGCGGCGCCCGGTCCGCGCGGCACCCAGGGCGAGGGCGCACGCCAGAGTGGAGGCGCCGGCGCCTCCACGGCCGCCGACGACCCCGATGGTGAGGGCGGACCGGCCGGCCCCTTCGGCGGCGTCGGCGATGCGGTCGACGAGGAGGCCCTCGGCGTCCGGCAGCCGCAGCACGCACTCGGCCCCGATCTCGACGGCCAGCCGCCACACCTCCGGGTCGTCGCGGTCGCGGCCGACGAGGACGGTCCCCGGCCGGCGCGCCGCTCCCCGGCAGCGGGCCGCGGCGTCGTCGCCCACCAGCACGAGCGGCGGGTCGGTCCAGCCGGTGCGCCGCTCCGGCACCCGGTGGTGGACCTCCGGTTCGACCCCGGCCGCGGCGCACAGCCGGAGGAGGTCGTCGAGCAGCCCGAGGTCCTCGGTGACGATCAGCGGCCCGGTCCGGCGGGGCTCGTCCGGAGCCCTCGACTCCGGCCGGCGCGATTCCGTGCCCGTCCTGGTTGCCCCCATGGCACACCCCTCTCGTGAATCCTGCGGTCCGCGAACTTCGCGACAGGAATCACCGTGGAGGCGTCCGGGAAATCGTGGGGAATCCGCCTAAAAACCGGGGATAACCGAAGCCCTGTGAATAACTTCGCCATCCCTCCGGGGACTGTCCGGAGCGCATCCTGCCGGTTACTTTGAGTGATGAATCAGGAGCCCGGTGGCCCGTGGACCAGCACACGGCCGACGGCCGGAAGGAAGGGAGCAGGCGATGTCATCAAGGACCGAAAACGGCTCCGGACATGCGACGACCCCAGCCGGGGGGGAGAGCTGGGGTCGTCTCTCCGGCCGACTCGGGGGGGGAGGAGCCGGACCGGGTTAGCACGGTCGCGAACGATCCGTGACTTCCATGGTGTACCCGAGAGCCTTCTCAGGCAAACCCACGCGCCCGAGCGTACGCCGAATGGCGGGCACCTATGCTCAGGCTTGTGGAAAACCACTCCTTGCCGCGCACAGCCGCCTTCTTTGACCTGGACAAGACGGTCATTGCGAAGTCCTCGACGCTGACCTTCAGCAAGTCCTTCTACCGGGGCGGACTGATCAGCCGCCGCGCCGCCCTGCGGACGGCCTACATCCAGTTCGTCTTCCTCGTGGGCGGGGCCGATCACGACCAGATGGAGCGGATGCGCGAATACCTTTCCGCGCTCTGCAAAGGCTGGAACGTCGCCCAGGTGAAGGAGCTCGTCGCCGAGACCCTTCACGACCTGATCGACCCGATCATCTACGACGAAGCGGCCTCCCTCATCGAGGAGCATCACGCCGCGGGCCGCGATGTCGTCATCGTCTCGACCTCCGGAGCCGAGGTGGTCGAGCCGATCGGCGAGATGCTCGGGGCCGACCGTGTCGTCGCCACCCGGATGGTGGTCGGCGAGGACGGCTGCTTCACCGGCGAGGTCGAGTACTACGCCTACGGCCCGACGAAGGCCGAGGCGGTGCGGGAGCTCGCGGAGTCCGAGGGCTACGACCTCTCGCGCTGCTACGCGTACAGCGACTCGGCGACCGACATCCCGATGCTGGAGGCCGTCGGCCACCCGTACGCGGTCAACCCGGACCGGACGCTGCGCCGCGAGGCCACGGCCCGGGAATGGCCGGTCCTCGCCTTCGAGAAGCCGGTACGGCTCAAGCAGCGGCTGCCCGAGTTCCGGATGCCTCCCCGGCCCACCCTCGTCGCCGCGGCGGCCGTGGGCGCGGCGGCGGTGGGTGCCGGACTCGTCTGGTACGCCGCCCGGCGCCGGCAGGCCGCGCTCGCCCATCGACTGGCGGATGACTTTGCCCGAATTTGAGTGATGCGCCAGAGAAGTGGAGCCAGCACTTTCGCTTCCACCCGGACAGGAGTAGAAAGGAATCAGGCCCGCGAGACCGAGGACATCCGAGAGGATCACCTGTTGAGCATGAAGGCCCCACGGACCTAGCACCGAAACCGGGCACCCACGCGACGTCGACCCGTCGATTACGGGCCAGCCGCACCAGGCCAAGGGCAAAGCACCCGGCCTGATGGGCACATATCGAGGACGCTTGGTAACTGGGTGGACGTGCCAGCGGCGGTACCAGAACTGGTGCCGCCGCAACCCATTCCGGGCCCCGCGCGGGGCCCGGAATTCTTTCTTCCCCGGCCGCCTCGGGCGTCAGTCCTCGGCGTCAGCCCTCAGACGTCAGCCCTCAGGCATCGGCCCTCAGGCGGCAGACGTCGGGCTCAAGCCTCGGGCGAAGGCGTCGGCCTCAGGCGGCGCCGCGCTGAAGCGCCTCGCAGACGGCCGTCGACTCCCGGACCCCCAGCTCGACCGAGCGCCCGCAATGGGCGATCCAGGCGCCGACGCCCTCCCGGGTCCCCGACAGATACCCGTCGAAGGCCGCGACATAGGCGGCGCGCCCCTGCTCCGCGTGGCCGACCTCGGCCGGGCAGATCGCCTTGGGGTCGAGGCCGCTGCCGATCAGCACGATCCGCTCCGCGGCCCGCGCGACCAGCCCGTTGTACGAGGTGAAGGGCCGCAGTGCGAGCAGTTCGCCGTGCACCACGGCGGCGGTCACCAGGGCCGGGGCCTCGCCGCCCGCGACGATCAGTTCCGCGAGCCCGTCGAGGCGTCCGGCGACCTCGGAGGGCGCCGGGGCCGGGGCCTCGATCAGCGGCTCGTCGACGGTCTCGCCGTCCAGCCGGGGCCGCCCCACGGACGTGCCGGGGTCGCCCGCGGCGACCAGGTGGAGCCGGGCGAGGACCCGCAGCGGCGACTGGCGCCAGATGGAGAGCAGCTGCCCGGCCTCGGCGCCGAGGCGCAGGGCGGCGCCGACGGTGCGGGCCTCGGGGTCGGCGCTGAAGTCGCTGCGGCGGCGGACCTCTTCCAGGGCCCAGTCGGCGCCGGCGAGGGCGGCCGAGCCGCGCGCCCCGCGCAGAGCCGCCTCGGAGGAGATCTCGTTGCTGCGGCGACGCATCACGCGGTGGCCGTAGACCCGGTCGACGGCCTTGCGTACGGAGTCCACCGCGTCGGCGACGCCCGGCAGGGAGCCGAGGGCGGCCAAGGGGTCAGAGGCGTGCGTACTCATAGGTAGGGAGGCTACGCGCCCGGGGGGCCCGCCCCACGAAGGAGTGGTCTTCTTCACGCTCCTTGACCACTGCCCGCGATCGTGCCACTACGCTAGGTGAACATGAAGATCGCTTTCGTGGGGAAGGGCGGCAGCGGCAAGACCACGCTGTCCTCGCTCTTCATCCGCCACCTCGCCGCCAACGAAGCCCCGGTCGTCGCCGTCGACGCCGACATCAACCAGCACCTCGGCACCGCGCTCGGCCTGCCCGACGCGGAGGCCGCCGCGCTGCCCGCGATGGGGGCGCACCTGCCGCTCATCAAGGAGTACCTGCGGGGCTCCAACCCGCGGATCGACTCCGCCGACACGATGATCAAGACGACGCCGCCCGGGGAGGGCTCGCGGCTGCTGCGGGTCCGCGAGGACAACCCGGTGTACGAGGCGTGCGCGCGGCCGGTCCCGCTCGACGACGGGGACGTCCGGCTGATGGCGACCGGCCCGTTCACGGAGTCGGACCTCGGGGTCTCCTGCTACCACTCGAAGGTCGGGGCGGTCGAGCTCTGCCTCAACCACCTGGTCGACGGCGCCGACGAGTACGTGGTCGTCGACATGACGGCGGGTTCGGACTCCTTCGCGTCCGGCCTCTTCACGCGCTTCGACATGACCTTCCTGGTCGCCGAACCGACCCGCAAGGGCGTCTCGGTCTACCGCCAGTACAAGGAGTACGCGCGGGACTTCGGGGTCGTGCTCAAGGTCGTCGGCAACAAGGTGCAGGGCCGGGACGACCTCGACTTCCTCCGCGAGGAGGTCGGCGAGGACCTGCTCGTGACGGTCGGCCATTCCGACTGGGTCCGCGCGATGGAGAAGGGCCGCCCGCCCCGCTTCGAGCTTCTGGAGGCGGAGAACCGCATGTCGCTCCAGGCCCTCCAGGACGCGGCGGACGACTCGTACGCCCACCGGGACTGGGAGCGCTACACCCGCCAGATGGTCCACTTCCACCTGCGGAACGCGGAGAGCTGGGGCAACGCCAAGACCGGGGCCGACCTGGCCGCGCAGGTCGACCCCGGGTTCGTGCTATCCGAAGGGCTCAGCGCCGTTCAGCCTGCTTGACGGCTGGGGTGGTGACCGCCGGGACGGCCGCCGCCGGAGCGCCGGCGGGGGCCGCCGGCCGGGGGGCGAGGAAGCCCTTCCAGCCGCCGGTCGGGGCCTCGCCGACCTTCAGGGTGCGCATCTTGGCGATGACGTCGGGGTCCTGGGCGTCCAGCCAGTCGGCGAGCTGGCGGAAGGAGACGCACTTGACGTCCTTCTGCACGCAGACCGTGGCGATGGTCTCCTCGATGGCCCGCATGTACGTGCCGCCGTTCCAGGACTCGAAGTGGTTGCCGATGATCAGCGGCGCCCGGTTGCCCCGGTAGGAGCGCTCGAACGCCTGGACCAGGCCGTCGCGCATCTGGTCGCCCCAGTAGGCGTGCCGGGAGGAGTCGCCCTGGGTCGTGCCGGGCGACTGGTTCACCAGGAAGTTGTAGTCCATGGAGAGCGTCTGGAAGGCGCGGCCGGGGACCGGCACGAGCTGCATCGACAGGTCCCACAGGCCCAGGTCCTTCTTGGGCCAGATCTGGTCGTTGACGCCGCTGGTGTCGTAGCGGAAGCCCATCTGGGCCGCCGCCTGGACGAAGTTGTTCCGCCCTTCCAGGCAGGGGGTGCGGGCGCCCACCAGTTCCTTGTCGTAGTCGAAGGGCAGCGGCTGCTCCGCGCGCAGGCCGGCGTTCGTCTTCCAGTTCTTGACGAAGGACTTGGCCTGGTCGATCTCGCTCTTCCAGTCCTCGACGGACCAGTTGCCGACGCCGCCGTCGGCGCCGCAGAAGTGCCCGTTGAAGTGGGTGCCGACCTCGTTGCCCTCCAGCCAGGCGCCGCGCAGTTCGCGGACGGTGGCGCGGATGCCCTCGGTGTCGTTGAAGCCGATGTCGGAGCGGCCGGCGCTGTGCTGCGGCGGGTCGTAGAGGTTCCGCTTCTCCTCGGGCAGCAGGTACACGCCGCTGAGGAAGTACGTCATCTTGGCGTCGTACTTCTTGCCGACCGTGCGGAAGTGGGAGAAGAGCTTCTGGCTGTCCTCGCCGGCGCCGTCCCAGGAGAAGACGACGAACTGCGGCGGGGTCTCCCCCGGCTTGAGGCGCTGCCAGACCGGCTGGTGGGGCTGGGCGCCGGTGAAGGCCGTGGAGCCGTCGCCGATCAGACGGGGCACGGCCTTGGGTGCGGCGGCGGGGCCCTTCTTGGGTCCGGCGGCGCCGCCGGACGTGCCCTTCGTGGCCGCGCCGTCGGAACCCGAGCAGCCGGCGAGGCCGGTGATCAGGGCGACGGCGAGGGCTCCGGCGGCGAGCGCCTTCTTGTGGACTGCGGTCCTTCTCCCGGCGGCTGTCATCCGCCCACCTCTCCTCGGTTCCGTACGAGCGGCGTCAACGTCGCACCGCGACGGCCGGGACGATGAAACGACAAGCGGTAATCCGTTCGGCTATCACCGGAACCGGTGAATCATTGCCCTGTTTGCCCCGAAAACAATGCCGCAGTCTTTACTCTCCATTACGATCCATTTACTGAGCGTTGATCCTTGCCTTGACGGGGGTCCCGCCGCGAATCCCGCCGCTGCACGCCGTGACCCACGGCCGCGAGCCCCCACGTTCGTCCCGCACGAGCCGCGACCGCGCTGCCCCGGAGGAGACGGGAACATGACTCTCTGCACCCCTGACCGCACCACCACCCGACCCCGGGCCCAGCGGCCCCACAGCCCGCCGGACGGACCGCGCCGCTTCCGCGTCGCCGGCGCCGACCTGTCCGCCTCGGTCGCCGTCTTCCTGATCGCGCTGCCCCTCTCGCTGGGCATCGCACTCGCCACCGGAGCCCCGCTCCAGGCCGGACTGGTCGCGGCCGCCGTCGGCGGCATCGTGGCCGGCCGGTTCGGCGGCTCCCCGCTCCAGGTCAGCGGGCCCGCCGCCGGCCTCACCGTCGTGACGGCCGAGCTCATCCAGCTGTACGGCTGGCGCACCACCTGCGCCATCACCGTCCTCGCGGGCCTGGCCCAGCTCGCGCTCTCCGCCCTGCGGGTGGCCCGCTCCGCCCTCGCCGTCTCGCCCGCGATCGTGCACGGCATGCTGGCCGGCATCGGCGTCACCATCGCCCTCGCGCAGCTCCACATCGTGCTCGGCGGCACCCCGCAGAGCTCCACCGTGGACAACGCCCTGGGCCTGCCCGCCCAGTTGGCGCGCGCCCACCCGGCGGCGCTCGGCGTCAGCGCCCTCACCGTGGCCGTACTGCTCTGCTGGCCGCGGCTGCCGGGCCGGGCCGGGCGGCTCGCCGGGAAGGTCCCGGCCGCGCTCGTCGCGGTGGCCGGGGCGACGGCGGTGGCGGCGCTCGCCGGACTCGCCGTCCCCCGGGTCGACCTGCCGTCCTGGAGCAGCCACGCCCTGCCGGGGCTGCCCGAGGGCCCCGTCCTCGGCATCGCGGCCGGCGTGCTCACGATCACCCTGGTGACCAGTGTGCAGTCGCTGCTGTCGGCCGTGGCGGTCGACAAGCTCGTCGCCGCCCGCCGGGACGGCGGCCGGGGCGTCCCCCGGTCCGCCCTCGACCGCGAACTCGCCGGTCAGGGCGCGGCGAACGTGATCTCCGGCGCGCTCGGCGGACTGCCGGTCGCCGGGGTCGCGGTCCGCAGCGTCGCCAACGTCTCGGCGGGCGCGGTGAGCCGGGCCTCCACCATGCTGCACGGCCTGTGGATCGTCCTCGCGGCCCTGCTGCTGGTGCCCGTGCTCGACCTGATCCCGCTGCCCGCGCTCGCCGCCCTCGTCATGGTGGTCGGCATCCAGATGGTCAGCATCACCCACATCCGCACGGTCACCCGGCACCGCGAGGTCGTCGTCTACGCGGTGACGCTGACGGGGGTCGTCCTCGTCGGCATCCTGGAGGGCGTCGCCCTCGGCGTCGGCGTGGCCGTCGCGGTGGCCCTGCATCGGCTCGCCCGCACCCGGATCACCCTCGAGGTGCGCGACGGTCGCCAGGTGCTGCACGTGCGCGGCCAGTTGACGTTCCTCGCCGTCCCCCGGCTGAGCCGGGCGCTGCACCAGCTGCCGCACGGGTCCGACGTGGTGGTCGCGCTGGACGGGTCCTTCATGGACCACGCGGCCTACGAGACGCTGAGCGACTGGACCGCCGGACACCTCGCGCACGGCGGCACGGTGGAGACCACCGGCCCCTCCGGCGTCCGGATCGCCGAGCCGGAGCCCGCCGCCGCCTCCGCCCCGCACTCCTGCTGCCGCCCGTGGAACCCCTGGCACAACCACCAGTGCGGGGAGCGGCCGGAGGAGCGGGCCGCGAGCGACGCCCCCGAGCGCACGACGGCGCTTCACCTGGCGAGCGGCATCGGCAAGTTCCAGCGGAACACCGCCCCGCTCGTGCGGGACGAGCTCGCGCGCCTCGCCCGGGAGGGGCAGCGGCCCTCGCAGCTCTTCCTGACCTGCGCCGACTCCCGCCTCGTGACGAGCATGATCACGTCGAGCGGGCCCGGCGACCTCTTCACCGTGCGCAACGTCGGCAACCTCGTCCCGCTCCCCGGTGAGGAGAGCGGGGACGACTCGGTGGCGGCGGCGATCGAGTACGCCGTGGAGGTGCTCCGGGTCGATTCGATCACCGTCTGCGGCCACTCCGGCTGCGGCGCGATGCAGGCCCTGCTGAACGCCGGGCCGGACGACCCGCCGACGCCGCTCCGCCGCTGGCTGCGCCACGGCCGGCCCAGTCTGGAGCGGATGGCGAGCCGGCGGCACGCCTGGGCCCGGATCTCCGGGCGGCTGCCCGCCGACGCGGTCGAGCAGCTCTGCCTGACCAACGTGGTGCAGCAGCTGGAGCACCTGAGGGCGTACGAGCCGGTGGCCCGCCGACTGGCCGAGGGGACGCTCACGCTGAACGGCGTGTACTTCCATGTGGGCGAGGCGCAGGCGTATCTGCTCTCCGGGGCGGACGAGGTGCACAGCTACGACGACGTCTTCACCCAGGTCATGCCGACGGATCATTTCGAGACGGCGTGCGCGTCCTGATCCGGACAGAGTGTTTCGGCCCCCGCGCGCCCTGATCCGGACGGAGCGTTTCGGCCCCCGCGCGTCCTGAACCATCGGCTCCGGCCGTCCGTGAGACTGTGTGGCCCCTTCTCCCACCGCTCGGGAAGAAGGGGCCACCGTACGTCTGACCGCTCACAGGTCTAAACCAATTGCCTGGAGGCTCTTGTCACCCGGGCATCTGACTGGTGAGCTATGACACGGGACACATAAGTACAGAGGACGCCCTGGGAAAGGGAGATGTCGTGAGCAACGAAAGCCTGGCCAATCTGCTCCGGGAAGAGCGCCGCTTCGCGCCGCCCGCCGAGCTGGCCGCGCACGCCAACGTGACGGCGGAGGCGTACGAGCAGGCCAAGGCGGACAGGCTGGGCTTCTGGGCCGAGCAGGCCAAGCGTCTGACCTGGGCCACCGAGCCGACCGAGACGCTCGACTGGTCGAACCCGCCGTTCGCCAAGTGGTTCGCGGACGGCGAGCTGAACGTGGCGTACAACTGCGTCGACCGGCACGTCGAGGCCGGCCACGGCGACCGGGTCGCCATCCACTTCGAGGGCGAGCCGGGCGACAGCCGCGCGATCACCTACGCCGAGCTCAAGGACGAGGTCTCGAAGGCGGCCAACGCCCTGACCGAGCTGGGCGTCCGCAAGGGCGACCGGGTCGCCGTCTACCTGCCGATGATCCCCGAGGCGGCCATCACGATGCTGGCCTGCGCCCGCGTCGGCGCCGCCCACTCGGTGGTCTTCGGCGGCTTCTCGGCCGACGCCGTGGCCTCCCGCATCCAGGACGCGGACGCCAAGCTGGTCGTCACCGCCGACGGCGGCTACCGCCGCGGCAAGCCGAGCGCACTCAAGCCGGCCATCGACGAGGCCGTCGCCAAGTGTCCGCAGGTCGAGCACGTCCTCGTGGTCCGCCGCACGGGCCAGGACACCGCCTTCACCGAGGGCCGCGACGTGTGGTGGGACGACATCGTCGCCCGCCAGTCCGCGGAGCACACCCCCGAGGCGTTCGATGCGGAGCACCCGCTCTTCATCCTCTACACCTCCGGCACCACGGGGAAGCCGAAGGGCATCCTGCACACCTCCGGCGGCTACCTGACCCAGGCCGCCTACACCCACCACGCCGTCTTCGACCTCAAGCCGGAGACCGACGTCTACTGGTGCACCGCCGACATCGGCTGGGTCACCGGGCACTCGTACATCGTCTACGGCCCGCTGGCCAACGGCGCGACGCAGGTCATGTACGAGGGCACCCCGGACACCCCGCACCAGGGGCGGTTCTGGGAGATCGTGCAGAAGTACGGCGTCACGATCCTCTACACGGCGCCGACCGCGATCCGCACGTTCATGAAGTGGGGCGACGACATCCCCGCGAAGTTCGACCTGTCCAGCCTCCGCGTGCTGGGCTCGGTCGGCGAGCCGATCAACCCCGAGGCGTGGGTCTGGTACCGCGAGCACATCGGCGCGAACAAGACGCCGATCGTGGACACCTGGTGGCAGACCGAGACCGGCGCGATGATGATCTCGCCGCTGCCGGGCGTCACCGAGACCAAGCCGGGCTCCGCCCAGCGCCCGCTGCCGGGCATCGCCGCGACCGTCGTCGACGACGAGGCCAACGAGGTCCCGAACGGCGGCGGCGGCTACCTGGTCCTGACCGAGCCGTGGCCGTCGATGCTCCGCACCATCTGGGGCGACGACCAGCGCTACATCGACACCTACTGGTCCCGCTTCCCGGGCAAGTACTTCGCCGGCGACGGTGCGAAGAAGGACGAGGACGGCGACATCTGGCTGCTCGGCCGGGTCGACGACGTCATGCTCGTCTCGGGCCACAACATCTCGACGACCGAGGTCGAGTCGGCCCTGGTCTCCCACCCGTCCGTCGCCGAGGCGGCCGTCGTCGGCGCCGCCGACGAGACGACCGGCCAGGCCATCGTCGCCTTCGTCATCCTGCGCGGCACGGCCAGCGAGGACGAGAACCTCGTCGCCGACCTGCGCAACCACGTCGGCGCGACCCTCGGCCCGATCGCCAAGCCGAAGCGGATCCTGCCGGTGGCGGAGCTGCCGAAGACCCGCTCGGGCAAGATCATGCGCCGCCTGCTCCGCGACGTCGCGGAGAACCGGGAGCTGGGAGACGTCACCACGCTGACCGACTCCTCGGTCATGTCGCTCATCCAGACGCAGCTGCCGGCCACCTCCAGCGAGGACTGAGCAGCGGCTCGTACGCCCCTGACGCCCGCCCCGGTCCACTCGGGGCGGGCGTTTCCCGTTCCGCGCACCCGGAGGGACGAAACGTGCATTTCTCCCTAAAGTAAATCTCGCCGGACACAACCCACGCTCGTTAGGTAAAGTAAGGACCGCGTCAGTGACGCGACAAGAAAACCTAGGTGCGCCGGGAAGTCTGGTCGGCATGTGCTCTGCCCTGCCCACCGACCGGAGGTTTTCCCCGTGGCCGCGCCCGCACCGACCGACCGCAAGTTCCTCGGCCGACTCTCCCTGCCCGAGCGGCGGCACCTCACCGACGCCCTGCGCACCGAGACCGTGGGCGGCGTCCTGCTCCTCATCGCCGCCGTCACCGCCCTCGTCTGGGCCAACACGCCACTGAGCGACAGCTACGAGTCCGTCAGCGACTTCCACATAGGCCCCGCCGCCCTCGGCCTCGACCTGTCGATCCAGCACTGGGCCGCCGACGGCCTCCTCGCGATCTTCTTCTTCGTCGCCGGCATCGAGCTCAAGCGCGAACTCGTCGCGGGCGAACTGCGCGACCGCCGGGCCGCCGCGCTCCCCGTCATCGCCGCGCTCTGCGGCATGGCCGCGCCCGCCCTCGTCTACGCCCTGGTCAACACCCTCGGCAACGGCTCCATGGACGGCTGGGCCGTCCCCACCGCGACCGACATCGCCTTCGCGCTCGCCGTCCTCGCCGTCATCGGCACCTCGCTGCCCTCCGCGCTCCGTGCCTTCCTGCTCACCCTCGCCGTCGTCGACGACCTCTTCGCGATCCTGATCATCGCGATCTTCTTCACCGCCGACCTGAACTTCGCCGCGCTCGGCGGCGCCGTCGCCGGACTCGTCCTCTTCTGGGTGCTGCTCCGCGCGGGCGTCCGCGGCTGGTACGTGTACGTCCCGCTGGCCCTGGTCGTCTGGGGCCTGATGTACAACAGCGGCGTCCACGCCACCATCGCCGGCGTCGCCATGGGCCTGATGCTGCGCTGCACCACCCGGGAGGGCGAGGAGCACTCCCCCGGCGAGCGCGTCGAGCACCTCGTCCGCCCGATCTCGGCCGGCCTCGCCGTACCGCTGTTCGCGCTCTTCTCCGCCGGGGTGAGCGTCTCCGGCGGCGCGATCCACGACGTGTTCACCCAGCCCGTCACCCTCGGCGTCGTCCTGGGTCTCGTCGTCGGCAAGGCCGTCGGGATCTTCGGCGGCACCTGGCTCGCCGCCCGCTTCACCAAGGCGGAGCTCAACCCCGACCTGGCCTGGCCGGACGTCTTCGCCGTCGCCACACTCGCCGGCATCGGCTTCACCGTCTCGCTGCTCATCGGCGAACTCGCCTTCGCCGACGACCCCGTCCTCACCGACGAGGTGAAGGCCGCCGTCCTCATCGGCTCGCTCATCGCGGCCGTCCTCGCCTCCGTCCTGCTGAAGCTGCGGGTACGCAAGTACCAGGCGCTCGTCACCGAGGAGGAGCGCGACGACGACGAGGACGGCATCCCCGACATCTACGAGCAGGACAACCCGGCGTACCACCTGCGGATGGCCGAGATCTACGAGCGCAAGGCCGCCGAACACCGAGAGCGCGCCCAACTGGCGGGGGCACCGCGCGACGGGGCCGACCGTCCGGCATGATCTGAGTCGGACCGCGTAGAAGAGAACTCGGACCGCAGAAGAGAAGAGGGAGCAGCGATGAGCGACCCGTACGACGGCACCGAGCGCAGCCTCGGTCAGCTGGTCGCCTCGGCGACCGCCGAGATGTCCGCACTGGTGCACGACGAGCTCGCCCTGGCCAAGGCCGAGATCAGGCAGGACGTCAAGCGCGGCGTGATCGGGAGCGCGGCCGGTATCGCGGCCGCGGTCGTGCTGTTGTTCTCGCTGCCGATGCTGAGCTTCGCGCTCGCGTACGCCATCAACACCTGGACCGGCGGGCACAACGGCAACGGGGGCTGGAACCTCGTCTGGTGCTTCCTGCTGTCCTTCGCCTTCAACGTGCTGGTCGCGGCGCTGCTCGGCCTGATCGCGTACGCCAAGTTCAAGAAGGTCAAGCCGCCGGAGAAGTCCATCGCCTCGGCCAAGCAGACCGCCGCCATGCTCTCCACGGTCAAGCCGCACCCCCGCCCCGAGCCGGCCAAGGCCCTCGACGCGGCGCTGGAGAAGTCCTCCGCTGTGGCACGCTCGTCGGTATGACCCTCCCCGAGAGCAGCAACGGCAACGCCGGGCCCGTACGGCTCGACGGGCCGTGGACCCATCGCGACGTGGCCGCCAACGGCGCCCGCTTCCACATCGCCGAGATGGGTGACGGCCCGCTGGTACTGCTCCTGCACGGCTTCCCGCAGTTCTGGTGGACCTGGCGCCACCAGCTGCCCGTCCTGGCCGAGGCCGGGTTCCGGGCCGTCGCGATGGACCTGCGCGGGGTGGGCGGCAGCGACCGCACGCCCCGGGGTTACGACCCCGCCAACCTGGCCCTCGACGTCACCGGCGTCATCCGCTCCCTCGGCGAGCCGGACGCGGCGCTCGTCGGGCACGACCTGGGCGGCTATCTCGCCTGGACGGCGGCCGTGATGCGGCCCAAGCTGGTGCGCCGCCTGGCGGTCTCCTCGATGCCGCACCCGCGCCGCTGGCGTTCGGCGATGCTGTCCGACTTCGCCCAGTCGCGGGCCGGTTCGCACATCTGGGGCTTCCAGCGGCCGTGGCTGCCGGAGCGTCAGCTCGTCGCGGACGACGCGGCGCTGGTCGGGGACCTGATCCGGGACTGGTCGGGGCCGAAGCCGGCCGACGACGAGGCGATCGAGGTGTACCGGCGGGCGATGCGCGTCCCGTCGACGGCGCACTGCTCGATCGAGCCGTACCGCTGGATGGTGCGGTCCCTGGCCCGCCCGGACGGCATCCAGTTCAACCGGCGCATGAAGCGGCCCGTACGGGTGCCCACGCTGCACCTGCACGGCTCCATGGACCCAGTGATGCGGACCCGCAGCGCGGCCGGTTCGGGCGAGTACGTGGAGGCGCCGTACCGCTGGCGGCTCTTCGACGGCCTCGGGCACTACCCGCACGAGGAGGACCCGGTGGCCTTCTCCACGGAGCTCGTCAACTGGCTGAAGGACCCCGAACCCGACCGGTGACGTGCCGTCACCACCCCTGAAAGGGCACAGGCGTCCGTCGAACGGCCATGTGCCCGGCGCATACTCCGATTGGCGGGCCCCCGGGCGGTTACCGACCTTGGGCCCCGGGCAGACGTCGAAGTATGGGCTGGACGCACGACTACAGTGACACAGCACGCGACCGCCGCTCGGCCACGGGGCCGGCCTCCCGGGAGAGGGGTGGCCCGCAGGACCAGGGCCGCGCGCACGCCGTGCCAGAGGTGGGGATCTCGCGCATTCTGCGCCGCCGGGCCCGCTGGGTCTCGGCCCGGCTCCGGCATCCCCGCGACTGACCGACCGGCCTCCTACAGGGCGCACGCCTGGGTGTCGACCTGCTGGTCGGCGGTCCGGCCGCGCTCGATGTCCTCGCGGATCTCGTCGACCGTCAGGGCGTAGCCGGTGTTCGCGTCGTCGAGGGAGCGGGCGAAGATCACGCCGTACACCTCGCCGTCCTCGGTGAGGAGCGGGCCGCCGGAGTTGCCCTGCCGGACCGTCGTGTACAGCGAGTAGACCTCCCTGCGCACCTGGTCGCGGTGGTAGATGTCGGGGCCGGTGGGGCTGATACGGCCCCGGACACGCGCCGACCTGACGTCGTACGAGCCGTTCTCCGGGAAGCCGGCGACGATCGCGCCGTCGCCGCTGCGGGCGGCCTCGTCGGTGAAGGACAGCGGCGTGGCCTTGAGGTCCGGCACGTCCAGGACGGCGATGTCGCGCTGCCAGTCGTAGAGGACGACCTTGGCGTCGTAGAGCCTGCCCTCGCCGCCTATCTGGACGGTCGGCTCGTCGACGCCGCCGACGACGTGGGCGTTGGTCATGATCCGGCGGTCGGCGAAGACGAAGCCGGTGCCTTCGAGGACCTTGCCGCAGCTCTGGGCGGTGCCGACGACCTTGACGATGGAGCGCTGGGCGCGGTCGGCGACGGGGCTGTCGGCGAGCGCCGGATCCGGGGGCAGCACCTCGGTGATGGGCTCGTTGGCGAAGGGGCTGAAGACCTGGGGGAAGCCGCTGCGGGCCAGCGTCGAGCTGAAGTTGGCGAACCAGGTGGAGGTCTGGTCCGGCATCACCCGGGACACGCCGAGCAGCACCTTGGAGTTCCGGACCTCCTTGCCCAGTGTGGGCAGCGTGGTGCCGGCCAGGGCGGAGCCGATCAGCCAGGCCACGAGCAGCATCGCGACCACGTTGACCAGGGCGCCGCCGGTGGCGTCGAGGGCGCGCGCGGGCGACCAGGTGATGAAGCGGCGCAGCTTGTTGCCGAGGTGGGTGGTGAACGCCTGGCCGACGGAGGCGCAGATGATGACGACCATCACGAAGACGACCGTGGCCGAGGTCGACACCTCGCTGTTGTCGGTCAGCTGGTCCCAGAGGATCGGGAGCAGCAGGACGGCGACGAGGCCGCCGCCGAGGAACCCGATCACCGAGAGGATGCCGACCACGAATCCCTGGCGGTAGCCGATGATCGCGAACCAGACGGCGGCGACCAGCAACAGGATGTCCAGCACGTTCACCGTCAGTAGCCTCGCAGATTCGTTTCCGGTCGCCCGGGGCGAGCTCGACCGAGGCCGGACCCGCACCGAAGGTCAGCCTGTCATGAGCGCCAGTCGAGCGGCACCTGTCTGGCACGGTCCCAGGGACGCTCCCAGCCGGCGAAGTGGAGCAGCCGGTCGATCACTCCGGCGGTAAAACCCCAGACCAGGGCGGATTCGACGAGGAACGCGGGGCCTTTGTGGCCGCTCGGGTGGACGGTCGTCGCGCGGTTCGCGGGATCCGTGAGATCCGCCACGGGCACGGTGAAGACCCGGGCGGTCTCGCCGGGGTCGACGACCCCGACCGGGCTGGGGGTGCGCCACCAGCCGAGGACGGGGGTGACGACGAAGCTGCTGACCGGGATGTACAGCCGGGGGAGCACGCCGAAGAGCTGGACGCCGGCGGGGTCGAGGCCGGTCTCCTCCTCGGCCTCGCGCAGGGCGGCGCGCAGCAGCCCGCCGTCGGCCGGGTCGCCGTCCTCGGGGTCGAGGGCGCCGCCGGGGAAGGAGGGCTGCCCGGCGTGCGAGCGCAGGCTGCCGGACCGCTCCATGAGCAGCAGCTCGGGCCCGTGCTCGCCCTCGCCGAAGAGGACGAGCACGGCGGACTGGCGGCCGGCTCCGCTCGCGGGCGGCAGGAAGCGGCTCAGCTGCTCGGGCTCGACCGTGCGGGCGGCCCGGTCGACGGGGCCCAGCCAGGCGGGCAGTCCGTCCCGGCTGAGCAGGCCGCCGGTACCGGGTCCGTGCAGGTCTTCGTCAGTGCGCGTCATAGGCACCCCCGTGGTTCACAACGCGATCGGTGGACGGGTTCGTTCCCGCGGCCCCGGCGAGGCGGCGGGACCGGGGCCTGGGCGGGCTCGGGGCCGAGGGCCGGGGCGGGGCGGGCTCGGGGCCAGGGCGGGCTCGGGGCCGGGGCGGGTTCAGTCGCTCGCGCCGAGGGGTGGCGCCGGGCGGCCGGGGTAGCCGGGCGGCGGGTTCAGCCGCTGTCCCGGGAGGCCGCCCATCTCGTACTTGAGCAGCTTCCTCGCCTTCTCGGGGTCGGTCTCGCCCTCCCCGTACGAGGGGCAGAGGTGGGTGATCGGGCAGGCGCCGCAGGCGGGCTTGCGGGCGTGGCAGATGCGGCGGCCGTGGAAGATCACCCGGTGCGAGAGCATCGTCCACTCGCTCTTCGGGAAGATCTCGGCGATCTCCGCCTCGATCTTGACCGGGTCCTCCTGCTCGGTCCACCGCCAGCGCCTGACCAGCCGCATGAAGTGCGTGTCGACGGTGATGCCGGGGACCCCGAAGGCGTTGCCCAGGACGACGAAGGCGGTCTTGCGGCCGACGCCGGGGAGCTTGACGAGGTCGTCGAGGCGGCCGGGGACCTCGCCGCCGAAGTCGTCCCTGAGGGCCGCGGCGAGCCCCATGATCGACCTGGTCTTCGCGCGGAAGAAGCCGGTGGGGCGGATGAGCTCCTCGACCTCCTCGGGCACGGCGGCGGCCAGGTCCTCGGGCGTGGGGTACTTCGCGAAGAGGGCGGGGGTCGTCTGGTTCACCCGCAGGTCGGTGGTCTGCGCCGAGAGGACCGTGGCGACGAGCAGCTCGAAGGGGTTGCGGAAGTCGAGCTCCGGATGGGCGTACGGGAAGACCTCGGCCAGCTCCCGGTTGATCTTGCGGGCCCTGCGGACCATCGCGAGCCGCGACTCGGGCTTCG
Source organism: Streptomyces sp. NPDC059534 (assembly GCF_042743475.1). Taxonomy (NCBI): domain Bacteria; kingdom Bacillati; phylum Actinomycetota; class Actinomycetes; order Kitasatosporales; family Streptomycetaceae; genus Streptomyces; species Streptomyces sp. NPDC059534. Next base: position 19,538 of record NZ_JBHWAQ010000012.1, on the reverse strand, counting down.
CCGCCTTCCGATTTGCGGCTTTCACCCGTTTCGACACGCCGTGTTCGCCCACGGCGGAATTACCTTCGGCCGACACTCTTCCATCCCCCTTGGCCTGCGCTCTCACCGGCGAGTTGGACACCCGGCCAGCCTAGGGGCCACCACCGACATCCGCCCCGGGCGTGGCCGATCAGCCCCCAATCGGGCCCCTGGCGTACGGACGGGTAGCTCCGTGGGTCAAACTTGTTGTGATTGATCGCACTGTTTTGTGCGTCCGGCATCATGGGACCCAGGTCCTTTGAGCAGGTCGACAGTAGGAGAGAACTCGTGGACGACGTTCTGCGGCGCGCCCCGCTCTTCGCGGCGCTCGATGACGAGCAGGCAGCCGAGCTGCGCGCCTCGATGAGTGAGGCGACGCTGGCCCGTGGCGACGCGCTGTTCCACGAGGGCGACCCCGGTGACCGCCTGTACGTGGTCACCGAGGGCAAGGTGAAGCTGCACCGCACCTCCCCCGACGGCCGCGAGAACATGCTGGCCGTCCTCGGCCCCGGCGAACTCATCGGCGAGCTGTCGCTCTTCGACCCGGGCCCGCGCACCGCCACCGCGACCGCACTGACCGAGGTCAAGCTGCTCGGCCTCGGCCACGGCGACCTCCAGCCCTGGCTGAACGCCCGCCCCGAGGTCGCCACCGCGCTGCTGCGCGCGGTCGCCCGCCGGCTGCGCAAGACCAATGACCAGATGTCCGACCTGGTCTTCTCCGACGTCCCGGGCCGTGTCGCCCGCGCGCTCCTCGACCTGTCGCGCCGCTTCGGCGTGCAGTCGGAGGAGGGCATCCACGTCGTCCACGACCTCACCCAGGAAGAGCTGGCCCAGCTGGTCGGCGCCTCCCGCGAGACGGTCAACAAGGCGCTCGCCGACTTCGCCCAGCGCGGCTGGCTGCGCCTGGAGGCCCGCGCGGTGATCCTGCTCGACGTGGAGCGCCTCGCGAAGCGCTCGCGCTGAGCACCGCCCGCCGTACGCGGGCGTGCGGTCAGCGCTTCGAGCCGTCCACGATCACCGGGGTGGAGGTGCCGCCCCCACACGGCACGGTGTAGATCGCGTTCTTCGCCGCGGCCTCCCTGAACGCGTCGATGCACTGGTTCATCAGGACCTTGTCCGTCAGCGAGTCGTTGAGGATCTTGTTGGCGCGGGCGATGCCCTCCGCCTCGATCCGGCGCCGGTCGGCCTCGGCCTTGGCGGTACGGGACGCCTCGATGGCCCGCTCGGTGGCCTGCTGCTGCTGGATCTTGCGGTCGATCTGGCCCTGGAGGGCGTCCGAGGGCTTCACGTTGCGCAGGTTGACCGTGGTCACGACGATGCCGCGCGGGGCCAGGCGCTGCTCGATCAGGTCACCGATCTCGGCGTTGATCTTCTCGCGGTCGGTGGCGTACCCCTGCTCGCTGGAGTAGCGGGCGAAGACGTTGCGGACGATCTCCCGGCTGTCGGGGTAGACGAGCCGCTGCTGGATGGCGTCCTCGGTGCCCGCGAGCTTGTACAGCTCGACGGACTTGGACGGGACGACGGCCCACTTCACCGTCACCTCGACGTACATGACACCGCCCTGCGAGGAGCGGACCTCGACCACGTCCTTGTCGGAGAGGTTGAGGTCGACGGGGCGGGTCGAGAAGGTCGTGACGTTCGTGAACGGCGACTTCACGTGCAGGCCCGAGGTCATGGGCGAGCCCACCTTGCCGAACGCGACCGGCACACCGACCTCGTACGCGCTGATCACGTACGTCATGCTCGCGACCAGCGAGAAGGCGCCCGCCAGGAGCGCGCCGAGGGCGCCGAACCTCAGCCCCTTGGAGTCATTGGCGCGGCCTACGAAAAAGAGCACCACTGCGGCTATGACCAACAGAATGGCGACGACGAACACGGGCGTTCCCCCCGAAAGCTACGGTCAGAAGTAAGCGGAGCGTAAAACAGGGGTCAGGAACACCAAAAGACCGGGGGTGTCCTCGGGACAGGATCGTGACGACCACCCCCGGCCCGCCGGACCGGACCGCCCCGAGGGCCGCGCACCGCGCCCTGATCCGGCCGATCGACAGGACGACCCCCTGGATCGCGCGCGCCGGGCGTCGTGGGGAAGACGGGAAGGTGCCGACAGGCCCTAGACCCCTCCGCGCTCCCCCAGGTACTCCAGCTGCGCCCGGACGGACAGCTCCGCCGCCGGCCACAGCGAGCGGTCCACGTCCGCGTAGACGTGGGCGACGACCCCGGCGGCCGTCCGGTGGCCGTCCGCCACCGCCTTCTCCACCTGGGCGAGCCGGCTCGCCCGGTGCGCGAGGTAGAACTCCACGGCCCCCTGCGCGTCCTCCAGGACCGGCCCGTGCCCCGGCAGGACCGTGTGGACCCCGTCGTCGACGGTCAGCGAGCGCAGCCGCCGCAGCGAGTCCAGGTAGTCGCCGAGCCGCCCGTCCGGATGCGCGACCATCGTCGTGCCGCGCCCCAGGATCGTGTCGCCCGTCAGCACCGCCCGGTCGGCGGGCAGGTGGAAGGAGAGCGAGTCCGAGGTGTGCCCGGGCGTCGGGACGACCCGCAGCTCCAGGCCGCCGACGGTCACCACGTCCCCCGCGCCGAGACCCTCGTCGCCGAGCCGCAGCGCCGGATCGAGGGCCCGCACGGCCGTCCCGGTCAGCTCGGCGAAGCGCCCGGCGCCCTCCGCGTGGTCGGGATGGCCGTGGGTCAGCAGGGTCAGCGCGACCCGCTTGCCGAGCGCCGCGGCGGTCTCGACCACCCGGCCGAGGTGCGCCTCGTCGAGCGGGCCCGGGTCGACGACGACCGCGAGCTCCGAGCCGGGCTCGGAGAGCAGCCAGGTGTTGGTGCCGTCCAGGGTCATGGCGGACGGGTTGGGCGCCAGGACGTTCGCGGCGCGGGCGGTCGCCGGTCCGGAGACCACGAGTCCGCGCGGCTGCCCGGGGAGGGCCGCGGCGTCGCTCACCGCTCACCCCCGGCCGGGATGATCTTGGTGAACTCCTCGTGGCCCGGCCAGCTCAGGACCAGCTCCTCGCCCTCCAGACGGGCCTGGGCGAGGACCGGGGTCATGTCCTGGCCGTCCGCCGCCGCCAGCGCCTCCGCGGCCGTTCCGTACGGCTCCAGGGTGCGCAGGGTCGAGATCGTCGGCGGCATCATCGTCAGCTCGCCCCGGTCGTAGCCCGCCGCGGCCTCCGCCGGGCGGATCCAGACCGTGCGGTCCGCCTCCGTGGAGGCGTTGCGGGTGCGCTGCCCGGCCGGCAGCGCCGCCACGAAGAACCAGGTGTCGTACCGGCGCTGCTCGAACTCGGGCGTGATCCAGCGCGCCCAGGCGCCCAGCAGGTCCGAGCGCAGGACGAGCCCCCGCCGGTCGAGGAAGTCGGCGAAGGACAGCTCGCGGGCGACCAGCGCCTCCCGGTCCCGCTCCCACTCCTCGCCGGTCGTGTCGCCGACCACCGTGTCCGCGGCCTCGCCGGCGAGCAGGACGCCCGCCTCCTCGTACGTCTCGCGGACGGCGGCGCAGACCACGGCCTGGGCCTGCGCGGGGTCGTCGAGCCCGAGCCGCGCGGCCCAGGTCTCCAGGGTGGGGCCCGCCCAGCGGACCGGCTGCTCGTCGCGCGGGTCGACACCGCCGCCGGGGTAGGCGTACGCGCCGCCCGCGAAGGCCATCGAGGCGCGGCGGCGCAGCATGTGGACGTCCGGTCCGGCCGCCCCGTCGCGCAGGAGCAGGACGGTGGCGGCACGCCGGGGGGTCACCGGGGTGAGCTCACCGGCGGCGAGGGCGCGGATGCGGTCCGGCCACTCCGGCGGGTACCACTGACCGTTCGACTGATTCGGCTGACCATTCGGCATGGCCGGATGCTATGCGCAAGCATCGGAATGCACGAGGGCCGGTTTCCCCAGAGCGGGAAAACCGGCCCTGCGTCACGCGTGCGGGTCAGGCGTCGACGAGCTCGACCTGGACCTCGACCTCGACGGGGGCGTCGAGCGGCAGCACGGCCACGCCGACGGCGCTGCGCGCGTGCACGCCCTTCTCGCCGAGCACGGCGCCGAGCAGCTCGCTGGCGCCGTTGATGACGCCAGGCTGCCCGGTGAAGTCGGCGGCGGAGGCGACGAAGCCGACGACCTTCACGACGCGCTTGATGCGGTCGAGGTCACCGGCGACCGACTTCACGGCCGCGAGGGCGTTCAGCGCGCACGTGGCGGCGAGCTTCTTGGCCTCCTCGGCCGTGACCTCCTCGCCGACCTTGCCGGTCACCGAGAGCTTGCCGGCCACCATCGGGAGCTGGCCCGAGGTGTAGACGTACACGCCCGACTGCACGGCCGGCTGGTACGCAGCCAGCGGCGGCACGACCTCCGGCAGGGTCAGGCCGAGCTCGGCGAGCTTCGCCTCGACGGCCCCGCTCACGCCTTGGCCCGCTTCATGTAGGCCACGAGCTGCTCGGGGTTGTTCGGCCCGGGCACGACCTGGACGAGCTCCCAGCCGTCCTCGCCCCAGTTGTCCAGAATCTGCTTGGTCGCGTGCACCAGAAGCGGCACCGTGACGTACTCCCACTTGGTCATGGGGCCGACTGTATCCGCTGTCGCCGGGCCGTCCTCCGAGGCTGCCCCCGAAGCTGCCCCTAGGGGGCTTCTCCGGGGCGGCCACCTGATTGGGCGGGGCCGCCAGTGGTTAGGCTCGACAGCGTGAGCAGGCTCCAGGTCGTCAGCGGCAAGGGCGGTACCGGTAAGACGACGGTCGCCGCCGCCCTCGCCCTCGCCCTCGCGACGGAGGGGAAGCGGACCCTCCTCGTCGAGGTCGAAGGCAGGCAGGGCATCGGACAGCTCTTCGAGACGGAGGCGCTTCCGTACGAGGAGCGCAAGATCGCCGTCGCGCCGGGCGGCGGCGAGGTGTACGCGCTGGCGATCGACGCCGAGCGCGCGCTCCTCGACTACCTCCAGATGTTCTACAAACTGGGCAGCGCGGGGCGGGCCCTGAAGAAACTCGGCGCGATCGACTTCGCGACGACGATAGCCCCGGGCGTCCGGGACGTCCTGCTGACCGGCAAGGCGTGCGAGGCGGTCCGGCGGCGCGAGAAGCACGGCGGCCACACCTATGACCACGTGGTCATGGACGCCCCGCCCACCGGCCGCATCACCCGCTTCCTCAACGTCAACGACGAGGTCGCGGGCCTGGCCAGGATCGGCCCGATACACAACCAGGCGCAGGCCGTCATGCGGGTCCTCAAGTCGCCCGAGACGGCCGTCCACCTGGTGACCCTCCTGGAGGAGATGCCGGTCCAGGAGACCGCGGACGGCGTGGCGGAGCTCCGCGCCGCCGAACTGCCGGTGGGCCGGGTCGTGGTGAACATGGTCCGCCCGCACGTCCTGGACGGCGCGGCGGTACGGGCCGCCTCCGGCGACCACCGGGAGGCGATCGCACGGACCCTGGCCTCCGTCGGCGTCGCCGGCGGCACACGGCTGGTCGATCCGCTCCTCGACGAAGCGGTCGAGCACGCCCGCCGCGTGGAGCTGGAGCGGGAGCAGCGCGCCGTCCTGGACGGCATCGGCGTCCCCTCGTACGAACTCCCCTTCCTGGGGGACGGGGCGGACATCGCGGGGCTGTACCGGCTGGCGAAGGAACTGCGGAAGCAAGGGGTGGGCGCGTGACGGAGCAGGCTGCCGGCGGTCTCGACACCGGGACCGCCGCGGAGGAGCCCGACCCGGCCGCCCACGGGCTCGACTCCGTCCCCGTCCTGGAGCTCGATCCGCTGATCGACGACCCGGGCACCCGCATCATCGTCTGCTGCGGCGCGGGCGGGGTCGGCAAGACGACCACGGCGGCGGCCCTGGGCGTCCGGGCGGCGGAGCGGGGCCGGCGCGTCGTCGTCCTCACCATCGACCCGGCCCGGCGGCTCGCGCAGTCGATGGGCATCGACTCCCTCGACAACACGCCCCGCGAGGTCGACGGGATCAAGGGCTCCGACGGCGGGCGTCTGCACGCGATGATGCTCGACATGAAGCGGACCTTCGACGAGATCGTCGAGGCGCACGCGGACCCCGACCGGGCGCGGGCGATCCTGGAGAACCCCTTCTACCAGTCCCTGTCGGCCGGGTTCGCCGGTACGCAGGAGTACATGGCGATGGAGAAGCTCGGCCAGCTCCGGGCGCGCGACGAGTGGGACCTGATCGTCGTCGACACCCCGCCGTCCCGGTCCGCGCTGGACTTCCTGGACGCGCCGAAGCGACTCGGGTCCTTCCTCGACGGGAAGTTCATCAAGCTGCTCATGGCCCCGGCGAAGGTGGGCGGCCGGGCCGGGATGAAGTTCCTCAACGTCGGCATGTCGATGATGACGGGCACGCTCGGAAAGCTGCTGGGGGGTCAGTTCCTCAAGGACGTGCAGACGTTCGTGGCGGCGATGGACACGATGTTCGGCGGTTTCCGGACCCGCGCCGACGCCACGTACAAGCTGCTCCAGGCCCCGGGCACGGCCTTCCTCGTGGTCGCCACGCCGGAGCGGGACGCGCTGCGCGAGGCCGCGTACTTCGTGGAGCGGCTGGCGGCCGAGGACATGCCGCTGGCGGGTCTCGTCCTCAACCGCGTCCACGGCAGCGGCGCCGCCCGGCTGTCGGCCGAGCGGGCGCGGGCCGCCGCGGAAAATCTTGACGAGGGGCGCATTGTGGATCAGAGGGGCGGGAAAGCTGAACTGCGTGGCTCCCCGGCCACCGAGCCCGAGCCGTCCGATCTCGCCACCGCCGCCGCACCCCCCGTATCCGAGGCTGCCCCCACAGCCGAACCGGCCGCACAGCACGACGACGAAGACGCACACACGGACACACGGTCGGACGCGGCCGCACGATCGGTCGTGGCCGCACGACCGGACGTGGACGCGGAGACCGACGTACGCCATCTCACCGCGGGACTTCTGCGCCTGCATGCCGAACGCATGCGGGTGCTCGCGCGTGAGCAGCGCACACGCGACCGCTTCACCGCACTCCACCCGGAGGTGGCGGTGACGGAGGTGGCCGCCCTGCCCGGCGATGTGCACGATCTCGCCGGGCTGCGGGCCATCGGTGACCGGCTCACGGCCGGGCGCATGCCCTCGGCCTGAGCGGTGTCCCCGTCTCCGTACCGGTGTCGCGTACGGGTCGGGGTCTAGCCGACCGCCGCGTACGCCTCGTACGTCGCGTCGTCCTCCATCGCGACGGGCAGCAGGCCCGCGCCACGCTCGTACTCCGTGCGCGCGGTCTCCAGGAGCCGGCGCCACGAGGTGACGGTGGGCCTGCGGCGCAGCAGGGCACGGCGCTCGCGCTCCGTCATGCCGCCCCACACGCCGAACTCCACGCGGTTGTCGAGGGCGTCGGCGAGGCACTCGGTCCGCACCGGGCATCCGGTGCACACCGCCTTGGCCCTGTTCTGCGCCGCTCCCTGCACGAATAGTTCATCCGGATCGGTAGTGCGGCAGGCCGCCTGCGCACTCCAGTCAGCTACCCAGCCCATACCGGCGCCGTCCTCTCCCGAATCGAGGCTCCCCCACGGCGACAGCGGCATATTCACCGCTGCCAGTTGGGACGTTACGGAAGGCGGGCACAGCGCAACACCCCCTTCGGGCCCAATCTTGGATGGCCCGAACGGACTATGTGTGCGCGTCAGATCACCCAGGGGAGTGATCGAAGGACATGCGCGTGATAGCGGACATACCGTACAGATACGCCCTTCCTCGACCGGGCCACTCCGGGCACCGTGTGACGCATGAGCCGGAATCGGACACGAAGTTCCCGTGTTTCGGGGTCACGGGAATTCATACCGATGTCACGCATGGGTCTTGATGCGCGACCACACTGCTGTGACAGTTGTGAGCAGCTTAGGCCAAGGCATATACGCGTGTCCGGCGAATGAGAACGTCCGCGGCCGCCGCTCATCGGTGCCTGATCCGGGGGCCGGCGGCCAGGACGGGTTCCGACGGTTCCGCCGCACCCGGATGTCACGGTCTGGTACGCGAACGCTCCGAGAGGCCCCCGCTCCTGCGGAACGCTCATCACTACGGATTAGGCTGCCCCCATGGCAAAGAAGCGCTCGGGCGGTGGTCTGACCGGGACCCAGCAGGCCGCCAAGTTCCTCGGTGTCAGTGTGCTCTCCGGAGCCGTGCTGGCGGGCATCGCCCTGCCCGCGGCCGGGGCACTCGGACTGGCCGCGAAGGGCACGGTCGAGGGGTTCGACGAGATCCCGTCCAACCTGAAGACCCCACCGCTGAGTCAGCGCACCACGATCCTCGACGCCAAGGGCGGACTCATCGCCACGGTGTACTCCCGGGACCGGAAGGTCGTCCCGCTGGAGCGGATCTCCCCGTACATGCAGAAGGCGATCGTCGCGATCGAGGACGGCCGCTTCTACGAGCACGGGGCGATCGACCTCAAGGGCGTGCTGCGCGCGATCAACCGCAACGCGCAGTCGGGCGGTGTCGCGCAGGGCGCGTCCACCCTCACCCAGCAGTACGTGAAGAACGTCTTCGTCGAGGAGGCCGGTGACGACCCCGAGAAGGTCGCCCAGGCCACCCAGCAGACCATCGGCCGCAAGGTCCGCGAGCTGAAGTTCGCGATCCAGGTCGAGGAGGAGCTGGGCAAGAAGAAGATCCTGGAGAACTACCTCAACATCACGTTCTTCGGGCAGCAGGCGTACGGCATCGAGGCCGCCTCCCAGCGGTACTTCTCCAAGCCGGCCGCCAACCTGACCCTGGGCGAGGCGGCGATGATGGCCGGTCTCGTCCAGTCGCCGAGCCGCTACGACCCGATCAACGACATCCAGGAAGCCACCAAGCGCCGCAACGTGGTCCTCCAGCGGATGGCCGACGTGAAGGACATCAGCCAGGCCGAGGCGGACAAGGCGAAGGCGTCCCCGCTCAAGCTCAAGGTCAAGACGCCGAAGAACGGCTGCATCACCGCCGTCGACGGCGCCGGCTTCTTCTGCGACTACGTCCGCAAGACGATCCTCGGCGACCCGGTCTTCGGCAAGACGGCCGAGGAGCGGCAGAAGCTGTGGAACCTGGGCGGTCTCACCGTCAGGACCACGCTCGACCCGCGCGCCCAGGCCGCGGCCAACGAGGCCGCCATCGCGAAGATCAACAAGGACGACCCGGTGGCCGCCTCGGTCGTGCAGGTCCAGCCCGGGACCGGCAAGATCGTCTCGATGGGCCAGTCCCGCCCGTACGGCCTGGACCAGAAGCAGCACCAGACCACGCTCAACCTCGCCGTCGGCAGCAGGATGGGCGGCACGACGTACGGCTTCCAGGTCGGCTCGACCTTCAAGCCGATCACGGCCGCGGCGGCGCTGGAGAAGGGCCTGAGCCCGGCGCAGAGCTTCGACACCCCGGCGCAGATCAACATCCCGGAGAGCGACTACACCCGCTGCGACGGCAAGCCCGCGGGTTACGCGAACTGGGAGGTGAACAACGAGGTCAAGTCGGAGAAGGGCGTCTACGACATGACCAGCGCGCTCGGCAAGTCCATCAACACCTATTTCGCCAAGCTGGAGCAGATGGCCGGCCTGTGCGAGACGCTCACGATGGCGAAGAACGTCGGCTACGAGCGCGAGCTGGGCAAGCCGGTCAAGCAGAGCCCCTCCATCACCCTCGGCAGCATCGAGAGCACCCCGCTCGACATGGCGTCCGTCTACGCGACCTTCGCCAACCGCGGCATGTACTGCACCCCCGTCGCCATCGAGTCGATCAAGGCCGCCAACGGCGACAAGCTGAACGTGCCGCAGACCAAGTGCTCGCGGGCGATGAGCGGCCGGACCGCCGACACCATCAACCAGATGCTGAAGGGCGTCGTCGAGGACGGCACCGGTACGAGGGCCGGTCTCAGCGACCGCGACAACGCGGGCAAGACCGGTACGACCAACGATCGCAAGGACGCCTGGTTCGTCGGCTACACGCCGAACCTGTCCACCGCCGTCTGGGTCGGTGACGACGTCGGCGAGAAGAAGTCGATGTACGACATCACCATCGGCGGCGAGTACTACGACAAGGTCTGCGGTGGCTGCCTCCCCGGCCCGATCTGGAAGATCGCGATGACCGGCGCCCTGGAGGCCGGCGAGACGCCGGGCTTCACCCCCATCGCCGTACCGCGGGCCGAGAAGCCCAAGGACCCGGAGAAGGAGGGCGACGAGGGCCCGAACAAGCCCCGGAAGCCGGGTGACGCCAAGCCGGGCGACACCAACCCGTTCCCCGGCATCACGATCCCGCCGGACATGCTGGGCGGCGGGGACGGGCGCGGCAACGGCCGCGGCGCGAACCGCTGACGCTCCGACACGAGTGAGGGCGCCCCCACCTGGTGGGGGCGCCCTCTCGCGTATCGGCCGGCGGCGCGGCGCGGATCAGCCCGCGGCCTCTCGCGTATCGGCCGGCGGTGTGTCGCGGATCAGCCCGCGAGCAGCTTCTTCACGGAGGCGGCGACCCGGCCGCCGTCCGCCTGACCGGCCACCTTCGGGTTCACGATCTTCATGACGGCGCCCATGGCACGCGGCCCCTCGGCGCCCGCCGCCTTCGCCTCCTCGACGGCCGCCGCGACGATGCCGTCGAGCTCCTCGTCGCTGAGCTGCTTCGGCAGGTACGCGTCCAGGAGGACGCCCTCCGCCCGCTCCCGCTCGGCGGACTCGGGACGGCCGCCCTGGGCGAACGCCTCCGCGGCCTCGCGGCGCTTCTTCGCCTCCTTGGCGATCACCTTCTGCACCTCGTCGTCGGAGAGTTCGCGCTTGGTCTTGCCCGCGACCTCCTCCTTGGTGATGGCGGTGATGGTCAGCCGCAGGGTCGAGGAACGCAGTTCGTCGCGCTCCCTGATCGCGACGTTGAGGTCGGCCTTGAGCTTCTCCTTGAGCGTGGTCATGGGGTCAAGTGTGGCAGGTGCGGCGCCCCACCCGCCCGCGCATTTCCACCGCGCCGGTCTGCGACGATGGGAGGATGCGCGCACGGTACGGGATGCCCCTCAAGGTCACGGCAGGTCTCACGGCGACGGCCGCGGCCGGAATCGTCTACGCGGCCGGCATCGAGGCCCGCTCGTTCCGGCTCCGCCGTGTGACGGTCCCGGTCCTCCCGCCCGGCATGCGCGACCTGCGGGTCCTCCAGGTCTCCGACATCCACATGGTCTGCGGCCAGCGCAAGAAGCGGGCCTGGCTCCAGTCGCTCGCGGGGCTCCGCCCGGACTTCGTCGTCAACACCGGCGACAACCTCTCCGACACGAACGCCGTGCCGGAGGTCCTGGACGCGCTCGGCCCGCTGATGGAGTTCCCCGGCGTGTACGTCTTCGGCTCCAACGACTACTACGGGCCGCGGCTGCGCAACCCCGCGCTCTACCTGAAGGAGAAGGTCCAGGGCCGCCACGGCCTCAACGGCAACAAGCCCGTCGTCGGCGCCGTCCACAACCCGTGGGAACCCATGCGGGACGCCTTCGACGACGCGGGCTGGGTGAACCTCACCAACACCCGGGGCCGGCTGAAGCTGCCCGGAGTGGAACTCGCCTTCACCGGTCTCGACGACCCCCACATCAAGCGCGACCGCTACGAGCGGGTGGCCGGCGGCCCCGACGAGTCGGCCGACTTCTCGGTGGGCGTGGTCCACGCCCCGTACCTGCGCTCCCTCGACGCCTTCACCGCCGACGGATACGAGCTGATCCTCGCCGGACACACCCACGGCGGGCAGCTGTGCATCCCCTTCTACGGGGCGCTCGTCACCAACTGCGACCTCGACACGGACCGGGTGAAGGGGCTCTCCACCCACACCGTCGCCGACCGGACCTCGTACCTCCACGTCTCCGCGGGTTGCGGCACCAACCGGTTCACCCCGGTCCGCTTCGCCTGCCCGCCCGAGGTCACCCTGCTCACCCTGACGGCGCGCCGCTGACGACCCCGGCCGGGGCGCCGTCGTCCTCGGCGCGGCCTTCTTCCTCCTCGGCCTCGCCATCGTCGGCCTCGACCGCATCCGACCCGCCCCGCCGTCCCCCGAATACCGGATTTCGCCTCAGCGCGCGCGTGGGCTAAAGTAATCGATGTCGCCGCGACGTGAAGAACAAAGCAGCGACAATCGGGGTGTAGCGCAGCTTGGCAGCGCGCTTCGTTCGGGACGAAGAGGTCGTGGGTTCAAATCCCGCCACCCCGACAGCCGTAACACCAGGTGAGGCCGGTACTGATCTCAGTACCGGCCTCACCTGTTTGCGTTTCGGGGGGCTTCCCGGCCGGGAAGCCCCCCGAAACCGGTGGGCTAGATGATCGGGGGGCGGCCGAGGCGGGTCATGTGGCGGACGGTGGACCAGCGCATGGGGCGGCGGGGGCCGCAGGGGCGGCGGACGCCTTCGGCGAAGCCGGCGAACCAGGCGGCGAGGCCGGGCAGGGAGCGGGTGCGGGCCAGGGTGAGCAGGGTCCAGACGCCGAGGTAGACGGGGACGAGGAGGGCCGGGAGGTTGCGCTTGGCCAGCCAGACGCGGTTGCGGGCGGTCATCCGGTAGTAGACGGCGTGCCGGGCCGGGCTGGTCTTGGGGTGCTGGAGCAGCAGCTCGGGGGCGTAGACGACCTTCCAGCCCGCGTCGAGGGCGCGCCAGGCGAGGTCGGTCTCCTCGTGGGTGAAGAAGAAGTCCTCCGGCCAGCCGCCGATCCGGTCGAGCATCCGCATCGACAGGCCGTGGCCGCCGCCGAGGAAGGTCGTCACCTCGCCACCGCGCAGCGGGTCCTTCGCCCCGAGGCGGGGGACGTGCCGGCGCTGTGTCTCACCGGTCTCGTCGGCGATGCGGAAGGAGACGACGCCGAGGTCGGGGTCGGCCGCGTACAGGTCGGCGAGGCGGCGGAGGACGTCCTGGTCGACGAGGAGGCCGTCGTCGTCGAGGTCGACCACGACGTCCACGTCACCGAAGGCGCGCAGCGTGTCGACGGCCACGTTCCGGCCACCCGACACGCCCCTGTTCTCGGGCAGTTCCACGCCGGTCACGCCTTCGGGGAGCTCCGGGAGCGAACCGGTGCCGTTGCCCACCACGACGATCCGGGCGGCCGGCTCGTCCTGCCCGGCCACGGCGTCGAGCAGCGCCCGCAGCTCGGCGGGGCGCGTGCCCATCGTCAGTACCGCCACACCCATACGCGGTCGTGTCACGACCCACTCCGTCCCACACAGCCGAACATCCAGGGGCGCGATGCTAGCCGCCGTCGCCACCCGCCGTTCACCCGGTGTGAACCAGGACGCCGGGCAGCCGTCACGGCGTCTGTCGTCGTAGGGGGTGTCCTTTCGATCGGGCCGCGAGGCCGGCCTGACCGAAAGGACACCCCCTGGGGAGGGGAGCGCGGCGAGAGCGGCCGGCCGGCGGCTCTACGCTGGTCCCCTTCCGTCAGATTGATCGATCGTCGAAAGGGTGGGCTCCAGGTGCTGGTCGCGGACCGATATCGGCTTCACGTGTGTATCGGCCGGGGCGGCATGGGCGAGGTGTGGCAGGCCACCGACGAGGTGCTGGGCCGGGCCGTGGCCGTGAAGCTGATGCTGGCGCAGGGGACCGATCCCTCCGCCGCCGACCGGTTCCGCCTGGAGGCGCAGACCGCCGCACGGCTGAGCCATCCGCATGTGGTGGGCGTCTTCGACTTCGGCACATGGGACGGAAAGCTGTTCCTGGTCATGGAGTTGGTCGAGGGGGACAGCCTCGCGGGGAGTCCTTCCGACCCGCTGGTGCTGCCCGCCGAGCGGGTCGCCGTGGTCGCCGCGCACGCCGCCGCGGGGCTCGCGGCGGCGCACCGGCAGGGCGTGGTGCACCGGGACATCAAGCCGGGGAACCTGCTCGTCGACGCCGAGGGCACGGTGAAGCTGGCCGACTTCGGCATCGCGCGGTTCGTCGACGATCCCTCGGCGGCGCTCACGACGACGGGTCAGATCGTGGGCACGGGCCTCTATCTGGCGCCCGAGCGGGCCCTCGGGCAGCCCGCCTCGTCCGCCTCCGACGTGTACTCGCTGGGCTGCGTGCTCTACCAACTGCTCACCGGCCGCCCGCCGTTCCGGGCCGACACGGCGACGGCCCTGCTGTACCAGCACATCGACACCCCGCCGGTGCCGCCGAGCCGGCTCGGCGCGGCGCTGCCGCCCGAGTTCGAGACGTACCTGCTGAGCCTGCTGGCCAAGCAGCCGGAGCAGCGGCCCTCGGCGCAGGCGATCGCGGACTGGTTCTCCTCCGGCGCCTGGCGGGCCTACCCGCAGCCCGCGCAGGGCCGGGCGCGGCCGCCGCACGCCCCGCACCACGCCACCGGGCCCGCGCCCGCCGTTCCCGCGCGGCCCGCGCCGATGCACGGAGCGGCGCCCCTGCCGGGAGCCGCTCCGATGCCGGGCGCGGCGCCGATGCCGGGGACCGGGCCGATGCGCGGAGGTGCGCCCCGGCCCACGACCGGGACCGTCGCCGCGCGTGTCCCCGCGTCCGCTCCCTCCTCGCGGCGGCGCGAGCGTTCCGGCGGCGCCGGTGGCGGGCTCGCCGAGCTCTCCCGCCGGCGGCCGCGCAAGACGGCGGCCGTCGCCGGGGCCATCGCCTTCGTCGTCTTCCTGATCATCGGCATGGCCTGGCTCTCCTGAGCCGGGGCAGGGCCTGACCGGGCCCGGCCTGGCGGAAGTACCCCGCACGCGCCCCTCAGTACAGGCGAGGGGGCATGACCTGGCTTTCGCCGTCGGCGCCGGCGAGCAGCAGGCAGCGTGGAACGCCGGGCCCCGGCGTCGCCCTGATCGACACCGGGGTCGGCGGGTCGGTGGGCAGTTCGACGGGGACGGTGACCGGCCGGTCGTCCTTGGTCGTGGCGTGGCCGGTCTCCTTGCCGTCGACGAGGACCTCGACGACGGGGGTGTGACCGGTCTGGACGGTCGCGGAGACCGAGTGCCCGAGGTAGTCGATGTGGAAGTGGTGGCGTGCCCTCATGGGCCACCTCCGTGCCGCCGGAGTGGGACGCGTATCTCCAGAGTAGACAGAGTGCGCGGGCTCCGCCGCTCCGAAGTGCGGTCGTAGGAGGCCGGTGTTCAGATGGACCGGAACGCCGACCGGCGCCCTCGTGGAACGGAGCCCCCGCACATGAGCGACACCCTGCCGCCCTTCGACGACGCGACCGACTTCGGCAACGCGGACCGCGGTTTCCTCGGCGCCCTCGTCCCCGGTGTGGTGAGGGCCGACGACGGCCGTGTCGTCTGGGACAACGACGCCTACGACTTCCTGAAGTCGGAGTGCCCGGACACCGCCCACCCGAGCCTGTGGCGGCAGGGCCGGCTCTGCGCGCGCCAGGGCCTGTACGAGGTCACCGAGGGCATCTACCAGGTGCGCGGCCTGGACCTGTCGAACATGACGATCGTCGAGGGCGAGCGCGGGATCGTCGTCGTCGACCCGCTGATCTCCGTGGAGACGGCGGCCGCCGCTCTCGCGCTCTACCGGGAGCACCGCGGTGACCGGCCGGTCACCGCGGTGATCTACACGCACTCGCACGGCGACCACTTCGGCGGGGTCCGGGGCGTCCTCCCGCACGGCACGGAGGAGGGTGTCCCGATCCTCGCCCCCGCCGGATTCCTGGAGCACGCGGTCAGCGAGAACGTGTACGCGGGCACCGCGATGACCCGGCGGGCGAGCTACATGTACGGCGTCGGCCTGCCGACGGGCCCGGAGGGCCAGATCGGCGTCGGTCTCGGCCAGGGCGCCTCCACCGGCACCATCAGCCTCATCCCGCCGACCGTGGACATCACGGAGACCGGGCAGGAGGAGACGGTCGACGGCGTGCGGATCGTCTTCCAGCTCACGCCGGGCACCGAGGCGCCGGCCGAGATGAACTTCCTCTTCCCCGACCACCGCGCGCTGTGCCTGGCGGAGAACGCCACGCACAACATGCACAACGTGCTCACCCTGCGCGGCGCGGTCGTCCGCGACTCCCGGATCTGGGCCCACTACCTGGACGAGGCGATCGAGTGCTTCCACGGGCGCTACGACGTCGCCTTCGCCTCGCACCACTGGCCCACCTGGGGCCACGACAAGGTGGTGGAGTTCCTGGCCGAGCAGCGCGACCTCTACGCGTACATGCACGACCAGACCCTGCGGCTGCTGAACGCGGGGCACACGGGCGCCGAGATCGCCGAGCTGATCGAGCTGCCGCCGGCCCTGGAGCGGGCCTGGCACGGCCGCGGCTACTACGGCTCGCTCAGCCACAACACCAAGGCGATCTACCAGCGCTACCTCGGCTGGTACGACGGCAACCCCGCCCACCTCTGGGAGCAGCCGCCGGTGGAGCTGGCGCGGCGGTACGTGGAGGTGGCCGGCGGCGCCGCCGACGCGCTCGCCAAGGCGCGGGGGTACGTCGAGGACGGCGACCTGCGCTTCGCCGCGACCCTCCTCAACCACCTGGTCTTCGCCGACCCGGGGAACGAGGAGGCGAAGGCGGTCCTCGCCGGGGTGTACGAGCGCCTCGGGTACGGCGCCGAGAACGCCACCTGGCGCAACTTCTACCTGCGCGGCGCCCAAGAGCTCCGCGAGGGCGTCACGGGCGAGATGGTCGACGTGACCAACCCCGAGATGTCGATGGCCCTCACCGTCCCCATGCTGATCGACTCGGTCGCCATCGCGATCGACGGCCCGCGGGCCTGGGACGACGACCTGACGATCGACCTGCTCCTCCTCGACGGCCTCACGGACGCGGGCGAGCGGCGGCGTCTGACCCTGCACAACGGAGCCCTCACCCACCGGGTGGTCGCCGAACCCCGGACGCCCGCCGGGCTCACCCTCACCCTCGGGAAGGCCCAGCTCCTCGGCCTCCTCGCCGGGAAGAGCCTCCAGGAGCTCGGGATCGGGGTGGAGGGCGATCCGGCGCTGCTCGGCCGCCTCTTCTCGTACGTGACGAAGGCCGATCCCCGGTTCCCGATCGTCACCCCGTGAGGAGGCCGTGATGCACCGGACGCACCGCGCTCAGCGCACCGCCCACGCCAGGACCCCGAGCAGGACCAGCGTCAGGCAGATCCCGATGTTGACCACCTTGTACTGGAGGAAGACCGCGGCGAACTCGCGGATGGTGGCCGACGGCCAGAAGTAGGCGGCGGTCGGCGAGCCGACGACCTGGCCGTCGACACCGGCCCGGCGGGCCATCAGGGCCGCCCGGAAGGCGTGGAAGTTGTTGGTGACGATCACGCAGGAGGAGCCCGGCCGGTCCCGCTCCATCAGCTCCTTGCTGAAGAGCATGTTCTCCTCGGTCGTGCGCGAGCGGTCCTCGCGCACGACCGCCCCGGCCGGGAAGCCGCGCTCGACGAGGTAGTCGGCCATGGCGTGGGACTCGGGCACCTCCTCGTCGGGGCCCTGGCCTCCGGAGGTGATGAGGACGGGTGCGTCCCCGCCCCACGCGGCCAGCTTCTCGTACACCTCCCTGCCCCGGTCGAGGCGGCTCGCGAGGAGCGGCGGCACGCGGCGGCCGCCGATCAGTCCGGAGCCGAGCACCACGACGTAGTCGGCGTCGCGGCGGAGCCGCATCCGGCCGTACAGGAAGGCGTACCCGACGAAGCAGAGGAAGAGGAACGAGACGTAGCCGAGCACGAGCAGGGTGGTGCCGACGAGGATGCCGAGGACCGGCGAGCGGGTGACGGCCGCCGCGACCGCGAGGCCCATCACCGCGAACATGCCCACTCCGGCGAGGAGCGCGAGCAGGTTGGCGGGGCGTCTGCCCTCCTTGCGGACCATCTTCACCCCGTTCGCGCAGAGCAGTCCGGCGAGGACGACCGGGCCGAGGCCGAGCGCGAGCAGCACGACGATCATCACGGTCTCGGCGACGCCGGGCGGGGCGTCGTCGATCCCCGCGAGGAGCCCGATGCCGAGGAAGGTGACGGCGAGGCCGAGGTACACGGCGTTGCCGAAGCGACGCCGGTCGCGCAGCACACCGGCCCCGAAGAGCAGCAGGAAGACGGCGGCCACGACGAAGGCGAACATTCCGTCATCGTAGACACCGGCTCCGACAACGGGCGGCCTCCCGCCGCGGACCCGGCCGCGAACCCCGCCGCGGACCCGGGGGGGGGTGTCAGACCTCGCCCGCCAGCGCGAACAGGCCGCGCCTCGCGCCCTCTTCGTACGCGCTCTTCAGCTCCGGGTCGTCGAACAGGGCCCGGAGGGCCGCCTCGCCGCGGTTGCGCGTCACCACGCAGTACTCCGCCGGCCGGTACGAGGAGTCGAAGACCGAGGAACGCAACAGGTCGACCGCGCCCAGGAGATGGGCGGCGACGTCGCGCTGCCCGCTCATCGCCCTTATCTGGGCGAGGAGTTCCGCCGCGCAGGCCGCCCCCACCGCCGAACCGAGCCGCAGGTGCTCGCGCAGGGCCCGCCGCGCGTACTCCGCGGCGCGCTCCTGGTCCCCGTCCCAGGCGACGAGTTCGGCCCGGACCTGGCACGCCCAGGCGTCGGCGAACAGATCGCGGCCCACCCAGGCCCGTCGGCTCTCGCGGTCCAGGTCGGCCTGGTCCAGGGCCTCCTGAGCGCCCTCCGGGTCGGTGCGGCACAGGGAGAGCGCGAGGCCGACCCAGCACGCCCGCCGGGTCGGCCCGAACTCCGGGTGCTCCTCCATCAGGGCCAGCGCCTCCCGGAACTCGGCCGCCGCCGCGCGCGCACGCCCCTGGTAGAGGGCGGTGGCGCCGCGCAGATGGGCCAGGAGCGCCAGGCAGTGGCCGTCCCGGTCGCGTACGGCCGCCGCCCACGCCTGGGCGAGGAGCGGGTCGGCGTCCTCGGGGCGGCCCGACTCCAGCTCCAGGAAGGCCGCCAGCCACAGGGCCCGGGCGGGCGCCGGGCCGGAGTGCAGGCTGAGGGCGTGCCGCAGCCGGGTGCGGCCCTCGGCGATCCGCCCGCAGGCCACCCACAGGAACCACAGGGAGACCGCGATCTCGACGGAGGTGTCGGCCTCGGCGCTCGGCGACAGCGGCGCGGTCGTCGGGTCCATCGCGGCGGCCAGGTCGGGGAGTTCCCGCAGGGCGAGGTCCCGGGCGTCGAGCTGGCGGCCCCGCTGCCACCAGTCGGCGGCCCGCCGGGCGAGCTTCACGCACCACCGGCGGTGGTGCAGGACGACGGCCCAGCGGTCCCCGCGGGCGGTGAGCCGGCGGGCGCCGACGGCCCGCATCGGGTGCGGCATCCAGTAGCGAGGCAGGCCGTCCTCACCGTCGAAGAGGTCGTCGACGGGGAGCAGCGCGAGGGGGGCGAGCCGGTCGAGGACCGCCTGGACCTCCCCGGCGGGCAGGGAGCCGGAGGCGCAGACCTCGCGGACGGCGTCCCTGCCGAAGGCGCCCTCGAAGACGGACAGCCTCTCCCACAGGAGCTGTTCGGCCGGTCCGCAGTTCGCGTAGCCGTGTTCGGCGGCGGCCAGCTGGTCGGCACCGACCGGTTCACCCCACAGGAATTCGGTTTCCGGTGATTCCCCTGCCCACATGTGCCCCAGCCCCCGTGTTCTCCTCCGCCCCTCTCCTATGACTTAGACCGTGTCCTATGTGGTGAGGCGGAGGAGTCGTTTGTAGCAGCAGATGGCTGCGGCGAGGCCGAGGAAGGCCAGGTAGTTGCGGGGGTGGCGC
>NZ_JBHWAQ010000011.1:192666-202976 GCF_042743475.1 Streptomyces sp. NPDC059534 | reverse complement strand
ACTACGCTGCCGCGAACGCCGCGTTGGACGCGCTGGCCTGGCAGCGACAGGGACGCGGACTGCCCGCCGTCTCCGTCGCCTGGGGCCTCTGGGCCGAGGCCAGCGGGATGACCGGACACCTCGGCGAGGCCGAGCTGCGCCGCATCGCCCGCGACGGCAACGTGCCGCTCGGCGTGGAGGAGGGCCTGGAGCTCTTCGACGCGGCCATGGACACCACCCTGGCCGCCGTCGTCCCCGCCAAGCTCGAACCGGCGCGGTTCCGCCGGCCCGTACCGCCGCTGCTCAGCGGCCTGGTCCGGGGCACGGTGCGGCGCGCGGCCCGCTCCGCGCAGCCCGCCGGGACGGCCACCCTGAAGTCCCGGCTGGACGGACTGCCCGAGTCCGAGGCGCAGCGCCTCGTCCTCGACGTGGTCCGGGCCCAGGCGGCCCTCGTCGTGGCCGAGTCCTCCGGCGACGCGATCGACCCCGAACTCTCCTTCCGGGACCTCGGGTTCGACTCGCTGACCGCGGTGGAACTCCGCAACCGCCTGGCCGGCGCCACCGGCCTGCGGCTGCCGACGACCGTCGTCTTCGACTTCCCGACCCCCGCGCGACTCGCCGCCCACGTCCACGAACAGCTCGCCCCCAGCGCCCCCGCGCCCGAGGCGGCGGACAGCGCGCTCGCCGAGATCGAGCGGGCGCTGCGCGGCGCCGCCGAAGCCGGCGGTGCCACGGACGGACTGGCCGACCTGCTGCGCCGCACGCTGACGGAGCTCGGCGGCGGCACGGCGGCGGACGCCGGCGCCGAACCGGACGAGCAGGAGCTGTTCGCCTCCGACGAAGAGATCTTCGCGTTCATCGACGAGCAGCAGGCGTGAGCGCCGCCCACCCGAGTGAGAAGAGTCCGAGACTGATGGCAACCGAAGAGAAGTTGCGCGATTACCTCAAGCGGGCGACGACCGACCTCGCGCGGACGCGGCGACGCGTGGCCGAGCTGGAGGAGCGCGCCGCCGAGCCCATCGCGATCGTGGGCATGGCGTGCCGCTACCCGGACGCCGACGGCGTCGACGCCTACTGGGACCTGATCAGCAACGGCCGCGACGCGGTCACCGACGTGCCGGCCGAGCGCTTCCGCATCGAGCCGTACGAGAAGGACTACGGGGTCTACACCCGGCGCGGTGCCTTCCTCAAGGACATCGCCGGCTGGGACGCCGAACTGTTCGGGATGTCCCCGCAGGAGGCCCTGCGCATGGACCCCCAGCACCGGCTCCTCATGGAGCTGGTGTGGGAGGCCATGGAGAACGCCGGCACCCCGCCCGAGCGGCTGGCCGGCACCCGTACCGGAGTCATGATCGGCCTGTTCGACACCTTCCAGTACGGCAGGCTGCAGACCGAGCGCCAGGGCCCGGTGGCGTACACCGACCCCTATCTGGTGCAGGGCAGTTCGCCGAGCGTGGCGTCCGGGCGCATCGCGTACCACTTCGACCTGCGCGGACCGACGCTCACCGTCGACACCGCCTGCTCGTCGTCGCTGGTGTCGGTGCACCTCGCCGCGCAGAGCCTGCGGCGCGACGAGTGCGAGCTGGCGATCGCCGGCGGCGTGTCCCTGGCGATGATCCAGCCCGACACCTCGTTCGTGTACGCCTGCGCCTCGTCGATGCTCTCGCCCGACGGCGAGTGCCGGACCTTCGACGCCGGGGCCAGCGGCTACGTCATGGGCGAGGGCGGCGGCGTCGTCATCCTGGAACGGCTGTCCTCGGCCCTGCGCAACGGGCACCGCATCCACGCGGTGCTGCGCGGCTCCGCCGTCAACCAGGACGGCCACAGCAACGGCCTCACCGCACCGAACCGGGCCGCCCAGGTGGCGGTCATCAAGGAGGCGCTGGCCGCCGCCGCCGTCGAACCCGACGAGGTCTCCTATGTCGAGGCGCACGGCTCGGCCACCCGGCTCGGCGACGCCATCGAACTGGGCGCGCTCCACGACGTGTTCAAGGGCCGGTCCGCCGACCGGCCGCTGGCCGTCGGCGCCGTCAAGACCAACATCGGCCACACGCTCTCCGCGGCGGGCGTGGCCGGCCTGATCAAGACCGTGCTCGTCCTGGAGCACGGCGTCGTACCCCCCAACCTGCACCAGAACGCGCCGGCCGAGGCCGTCCCCGAGGACGGCACCGTACGGCCCGCCGTCCGCTCCCACCCGCTCGCCGAGGACGGGCGCCGGCGGATCGCCGGCGTCAGCTCCTTCGGCTGGTCCGGCACCAACGCGCACCTCGTCCTGGAAGCCGCGCCGGAGCCCGCCGAGCGGTCCGGCGAGGACGACACGCAGGCCGAGCCCGCCGCCCCCGCCGCGCACACCGCCGGGCAGCCCGCCGCGGCACCGCCGCGCGCCGAGGTGTTCCCCGTCTCCGCCGCCGGACCGGACGCCCTGCGGGCCCGCCTCGCCGGACTCGCCGAACGGATCGGCACGCCGGAGGGGACGAGCCTCGCCGACCTCGCCTACACGCTCCGCGAGGGCCGCTCCGCCCAGGAGTTCCGGCGCGCGGTGGTCGCGACCGGCCACCAGGAGGCCGCCGCGCTGCTCTCCGGCGCCGCCGCCGAGCCCGGCGAGCCCGGCGTGCGCCGGGGCAGGGGCAGGCCGCGGGTCGCGTTCCTGCTGCCCGGCACCGGCGACCAGTACGCCGGCCTGGGACGCGGGCTCTACCGCGACGAGCCGGTCTTCGCCGAGGCCGTCGACCGCTGCATCGCCGTCGCCGACGACTGCGGGGTCGACCTGCGCCCCGCCTTCTTCCCGGCGGAGGACGGCGCGGACGCGTCCGGCCGGCCGGCCGGCGGCGCCCCCGACCTGGCCGCGCTGCTCGGCCGCGCGGGCGCCGGCACCGAGCCGGCGGACGACCCGCTGCACCACGCCGAGGTGGCCCACCCCTTCCTCTTCACCGTCGAGTACGCGCTCGCCGCCCTGCTCCGGCACTGGGGCGTCACCCCCGACGTGCTCATCGGCTACAGCCTCGGCGAGTACGTCGCCGCCTGCCTGGCCGGAGTGTTCACGCCCGGGGACGCGCTGCGGATCGTCATCGAGCGGGCCCGCCTCATCGAGGCGGCCGAACCCGGCCGGATGCTCGCGGTCTCCGTCGGCGAGAAGGAGGCCCGCGCGGCCCTCGCCCAGTGCGGCGCCTCGGTCGACGTGGCCGCGCTCAACGGCCCCCACATGACCGTGCTCAGCGGGCGCCCGGACGAGATCGAGCGCGTCCAGCGGCACCTGACGGACCGCTCCGTGGCCTGCCGTCCGCTGCGCTCCGCGCACGCCTTCCACTCCACACTCCTGGAGCCGGCCCGCGCCCGCCTGGCCGCCCTGATCTCCGCCGTGCCCCGCCGGGAACCCACCGGCACCATCGTCTCCAACCTCACCGGCGCCCGGCTGACACCGGCCCAGGCCACCGACCCCGAGTACTGGGCCGAGCACCTGGTCCGCCCCGTCCGCTTCGCCGACGGCATCGCGCACTGCGCCACGCTCGGCGTCGACGTGTACGTCGAACTGGGCGCCGGCCAGACCCTCGGCGGCCTCGTCCGGCAGAACGCCGCCGGCCAGGCGCACGCCGTCTTCGGCACCCTGCCCGCCCCCTGGCCGGCCCGGAACCGCAAGGACGCGCGCAGCGCGCTCCTGGAGACCTGCGCCCGGGTCTGGGAGACCGGCGTGGACGTCTCCTGGCCCGCGCTGCGGCCCGCCGGGGCCACCCTGGCGGACCTGCCCGGCTACCCGTTCCAGCGCACCCGCTTCTGGCCCGAGCCGGCCACCGGCCACACCGGCGGAACCGGCCTCGGCCCCGCCGGCGGCACCCCGGACGAGCCCGCCGACGCCTGCTACGCGCCGAGCTGGCAGCAGGACGTCGCCCACGGCGTCCTCCCGCCCGCCCTGGACGGCCCCCTCGTCGTCTTCGCCGACGCCTCCGGCGCGGGTGCCGGACTCGCCGACCTGGCCGCCGCCGCGGGGACGCCCGTCCTCGAAGTGGTGGCGGGCGACGCCCTCCGGCGCGACGGCCGGCGCCTCGTCGTCGACCCGACGGACCCGGCGCACCACAAGGAGGCGGTCACCGCCGCCGCCGCGCTCGGCACCGGCCCCCTGCACATCGCCCACCTGTGGAGCCTGGACTCGCGCGGCGCCTCCGGCCCCGCCGAGGACGCCGAGGAGGCGGCGCTGCGCACCGCGACCACCCGCGGCTTCGACACCCTGCTGCTCGCCTTCCAGGCCCTCGCCGACACGTCGGGCGGCCGGGAGACACGGCTCCTCACGGTCACCGCCGGAGCCGTCGAGGTCACCGGCGGGGACGTCACCGCCCCCGAGCGGTCCCTCGTGCACGGCCTCGGCCGCATCCTGCGCAGCGAGCACCCCGCCCTCCGCTGGCGCGGCCTGGACCTGGAGGCCGGCCCGTCCGGTACCCCGGACGCCGCGGACGCGGCCCGCGCCGTCGGCCACGAACTGCGCCGCGGCCCGTGGACGGACGCGGCGACGGAAACCGGCGCCGACGCCCTCGCCGCCCGCCGCAACGGCCGCCGCCGGCTGCGCGGCTGGGGCCCGGTCGACCTGCCCGCCACCGCGCCCGCCGCATGGCGGCCGGACGGCACCTACCTGATCACCGGCGGCACCCGCGGCCTCGGCATGACCCTGGCCCGGCACCTGGTCGAGTCCGGCGTCCGCCGGCTGGCCCTGGTCGGCCGGACCGCCCTGGACCGGACCGCGCCGGACGACGGCACGGAGACCGCCCGCACCCTGCGGGACGTCGCCGCGCTGGAGGCGGCCGGGGCCGAGGTCCTGCTGCTCACCGCGGACGCCGGCGTGCCGGAGCAGCTGCGCGACGCGCTGCGCCGGTGCCGGGAGCACTTCGGTGCCCTGCACGGCGTCGTGCACGCGGCGGGCGTCCCCGCCGGCGGGCTCGCCGTGCGCCGCACGGTGGCCGAGACGGCGGCCGTGCTCGCGCCGAAGGTCCTGGCGATGGCCCCGCTCGCGGAGCTGGCCGGCCCCGGCGCCCCCGAGGGGGAGCGCCTGGAACTGCTCGTCCTGTACTCCTCCGCGGTCACCGTGCTCGGCGGCCTGGGCGAGGGCGACTACTGCGCCGCGAACACCGTCCTGGACTCCTACGCCGCCGCGCTCGCCGGCGCGGCCCCCGGCACCCGGGTCCTCTCGGTCGCCTGGAGCCCCTGGCAGCACGACGCCTGGGGCGCCGAGGCCGAGGACGGCCTCGCGGGACGGGTGCGCGCCTACCGGAGCGCGTACGGCTTCACCGACGAGGGCGGCTGCGGCCTCCTGGACCGGATGATCGCCGGCGCGCAGGGCCCGGTCCTGGCCCTGCGCCAGCCGCTGGACGCGGCCCGCCGCGCCTGGGAGTCCCTGTCCGACCTGAACGCGCCCGCCGAGGACACCCGGGAGGCGGTCGGCGCGACCCGCTTCCCGCGCCCGCACCTGCGCAGCGCGTACGTGGCGCCGGGCGCCGGCCTGGAGACCACGGTCGCCGAGGTGTGGAGCGCCTACCTGGGCCTCGAACAGGTCGGCGTGCACGACCCGTTCTTCGAGCTCGGCGGCAACTCCCTGATCGGCCTGTCCATGGTGGCCGCCCTGGAGAAGCGACTGGGCCGCCCGGTCGCCCCGGCGCTGCTCTTCGAGCACCCGACCGTCGCGGCCATGGCCGCCGCCCTGGCCGCCCCGGACACGGACGCGGCGGCCCCCCGGGACACCGGCTCCGGCGACCGCATGGAACGCAGGCGGCAGGCGCTGGGCGCCCGCCGCGCCGCGGCCCGCGCCTGACGACGGCGGCCCGGCACCGGACACGGCACGGCAGCGGACATCAGCACAACGGCACGGCACGGCAGCGGACATCAGCACAGCGGCACAGCGGCACAGCGGCACAGCGGCACAGCACAGCACAGCAGCACACACATCAACCGCAGTACGAACGAACGGAGACGGACATGAGCCTCATCGGAGTGGTGGGCGCCGGAGTGATGGGCGTCGGCGTCGCCCAGAACCTCGCGCAGAGCGGGTACGAGGTCGTCCTCGTCGACAAGGACGAGGAGATCCTGGCCGCGGCCCGGGCCACGATCACCCGCAACTGCCGCCTGAGCGCCCTGATGGGCGGCCCCGCCCTCGACGCGGACGAGATCCTCGCCCGCATCACCACCGCGGTGGGCGTCCCCGCGCTCGCCAAGGCGTCGATGGTGATCGAGAACGTCACCGAGAACTGGGAGATCAAGCAGCAGGTGCACCGCGAGATCGACGAGGTCTGCGCGCCGGACACCGTCGTCATCGTCAACACCTCGGCCATCCCGATCACCCGCGTCGCCTCGCTGAGCAGCCGTCCCGCCCAGACCGTCGGCGTCCACTTCATGAACCCGGTGCCCGCGAAGCCGGTCGTCGAGCTGATCCCCGGCGTCCACACCTCGCCGGAGACCGTCCAGCGCACCCGCGACCTGCTGACCGGCATGGGCAAGAAGGCCGTCGAGGTCAAGGACTCGGCCGGCTTCGTCTCCAACCGCGTCCTGATGCTGACCGTCAACGAGGCCGCCTACCTGGTCCACGAGGGCGTCGCCACCGCCGAGCAGGTCGACGAGGTCTTCCGCGGCTGCTTCGGCCACCCGATGGGCCCGCTGGAGACCGCCGACCTCATCGGCGTCGACACGATCCTCTACAGCGTCGAGGTGCTCTACGAGCACTACGCCGACAGCAAGTACCGCCCCTGCCCGCTGCTCAAGCAGATGACCGACGCGGGGCTCCACGGCCGCAAGTCCGGCCGCGGCTTCTACACCTACGACGGCTGAGCCGCACCGCCCGTCCGCACCCCTCCCTTCTTCCTCCCCCACTTTCCCTTCCGTCGAGGAGCACTCTCATGGCGAACACCCACGCGACCACCATCCGCGCCTTCATCGTCGGCCGTCACCCGCAG
Source organism: Streptomyces sp. NPDC059534 (assembly GCF_042743475.1). Classification (NCBI taxonomy): domain Bacteria; kingdom Bacillati; phylum Actinomycetota; class Actinomycetes; order Kitasatosporales; family Streptomycetaceae; genus Streptomyces; species Streptomyces sp. NPDC059534. The sequence goes on along the minus strand of NZ_JBHWAQ010000011.1, from coordinate 196,068 downwards.
GCCGAGCTGACGGACGAGCAGGACATCTTCTCCCTCGGCTTCATCAACTCCCTCTTCGCGATGGAGCTCGTGATGTTCATCGAGAAGGAGTTCGGCGTCTCCCTGCCCAACGACGAGCTGCGGATCGACAACTTCCGCACCGTCTCCTCGATGGCCGAGCTGGTGGAGCGCCGACTCTCCGCCGCCGTCTCCGCGTAGGGACCGGGACGATGACCACTGCTCTCCCGACGCTCGACCGGAGCGCCGTCCGGTCCTTCGTGGACACCCACGTCGTCCCGGAGGCGGACCGGTGGGACCGTGCCGGGGCGATCCCGGAGGAGTTCCTCGCCCGCCTCTCCGAGGCGGGCCTGTGGGCCCCGTTCCTGCCGGCCGAGGTCGGCGGGGCCGGCCTGGACATGGTCGGACTCGGCGCCGTCCACGAGGAGGTCGGCCGCGGCTGTTCCTCCGTACGCAGCCTGCTGACCGTCCACACGATGGTGTCCTGGGCGGTCCAGCGCTGGGGCAGCGACGCCCAGCGCGAACGCTGGCTGCCCGACCTCGCCGCGGGCCGTGTCCTCGGGGCGTTCTGCCTGTCCGAGCCCGGCGCGGGCAGTGACGCCGTCGGCATCACGACCACCGCGACCGCGCACGGCGACGGCTGGCTGCTCAGCGGCGTCAAGAAGTGGATCACCAACGGGGCGCGCGCCGACCTGTTCCTGGTCTTCGCCCGCAACGGCCTCGGCATCAGCGCGTTCCTGGTCCCGCGGACCGCGCCCGGTGTACGGGTCGAGCCGATCCACGACATGCTCGGCACCCGGGCGTCGATGCTGGCCGAGGTGACCTTCGACGGGGTCCTCCTCGGCCCGGACGCCCTGGTGGGGCCGAGCGGCTTCGCCAGCGGCATGGTGCTGACCGGCGTCCTCGACCTGGGGCGGTACAGCGTCGCCTCCGGCTCGGTGGGCATCGTCCAGGCGTGCCTGGACGCCTCCGCCGCGTACGCCTCGGCGCGGACCGTCGGCGGCGCCCCGCTCGCGGAGCTCCAGCTGATCAGGGCCAAGCTGTCGGACATGGTGACCGACGTACGGGCGGCGCGGCTGCTCTGCCAGGAGGCCGGCCGGCTGAAGGACGCCGGGGACTCCGCCACCATCATGGCCACCTGGGTGGCCAAGTACTTCGCCTCCACCGCCGCCGCCCGGCACGCGACGGAGGCCGTGCAGATCCACGGCGCGCTCGGCTGCGCCCCGGGCTCCCCGACGGCCCGCTTCTACCGCGACGCCAAGGTGATGGAGATCATCGAGGGCAGCAGCGAGATCCAGCGGATCACCATCGCCGACGAGGCGTTCCGGAAGGCCGGCGGCACGAACACGGAGGACCAGCGATGAGCCAGCAGGGCGCGGTCGCCGCGCTGCCGAAGAAGCCCGCGCAGGGACGCATCAAGTGCGTCGTGTGGGACCTGGACAACACCCTGTGGGACGGGGTCCTCCTGGAGGACGGCGAGGTGACGCTCAGGCCGCACGTGGTCGAGCACATCCGCCGCCTCGACCGGATGGGCGTGCTGCATTCGGTGGCCAGCAAGAACGACCCCGAGACCGCCCTGGCCACCCTCCGCGACCTGGGCATCGAGGACCTGTTCCTGTGCCCGCAGATCGGCTGGAACGCCAAGTCGGACTCGATCCGGCACATCGCGAGCGCGCTCAACCTCGGCCTGGACGCCTTCGCGTTCGTCGACGACCAGCCGTTCGAGCGCGCCGAGGTGGCGGCGACGGTGCCGGAGGTGACCTGCGTCGACGTCGTCGACATCGACGAGGTGCTGCATCTCCCCGAGTTCCGGCCGCGGTTCGTCACCGACGAGTCGGCCGAGCGCCGCGGCATGTACCAGGCGCAGCTGACCCGTGACGGGCTCGCCCGCGACTTCGTCGGCACCAGCGAGGAGTTCCTCGCCGGCCTCGACATGTGCTTCACGATCGCGCCCGCGCGCCGGGAGGACCTCCAGCGCGCCGAGGAACTCACCCTGCGCACCAACCAGCTCAACTCCACCGGCCGTACCTACTCGTACGACGAACTGGACGAGCTGCGCAGGTCCGACGACCACCTCCTGCTGGTCGCCTCGCTGACCGACCGGTTCGGCGGCTACGGCAAGATCGGGCTCGCCCTGGTGGAGAAGACGCAGGACGTCTGGCACCTGCGGATGATGCTGATGTCCTGCCGCGTGATGTCCCGCGGGGTCGGCATGGTGCTCCTCAACCACCTCATGCGGCTGGCCCGTTCGGCCGGGGCCGCCCTGCACGCGGACTTCGTGGAGACGGGCCGCAACCGGATGATGCAGATCACCTACGCCTTCAGCGGGTTCACCGAGGTCAGCCGGGACGGCGACCGCGTGGTGCTCGGCGCCGACCTGGACAACCTCCAGGACCCGCCGGCCTACGTCACCCTCGACATCCTCGACGGCGGCGAGTCCGAGTCCGAGTCCGAGTCCGAGTCCGGGTCCGGGTCCGAGTCCGGGTCCCGCCTCGACTCCGACGCCGGGGACGGCGCCGATGTCTGATCCGGCACGCTGGCTCCCCTACCGGTCCGGTGGGGGAGCCCTCCGGCTGTACTGCCTGCCGCACGCCGGCGGGTCCGCCTCGGCGTTCCGGTCCTGGATCGGCACCGTCCCCGGGGTCGACGTCCGCCCGGTGCAGCCGCCGGGCCGGGAGGGCCGGCACCGCGAGACGCCCTACGCCCACATGGAGGACCTGGTCGCCGACCTCGCCGAGGTGGTCCTCGCCGACGTGGCCGAGTCGGGCGGCGGCCCGTACGCCGTCTACGGCCACAGCCTCGGCGCGATGACCGCGTTCGAGCTGGTGCGCAGGATCGGCGCGGTCGGCGGACCGCAGCCGGTGCACCTGCTGGTCTCCGGCTGCGGCGCCCCCGAGCTGTGCGGCGGCCTGGAGGGGCTCACGCCCATCCGGGACATGTCGACGGAGCAGATCGCCGAACTGCTGCGCAGGCTCGGCGGCACCCCCGAGTGGCTGCTGGGCAACCAGGCGCTGCTCGCCATGGTCCTGCCGCCGTTCCGGGCCGACTTCACCGTCAAGGAGAACTACCGGTACGTCCCCGGCGCCCCGCTGTCCCTTCCGGTGACGGCGCTCGCCGCGACGGACGACCCGCGGGCCTCCGTGGCCGACGCGGCCGCCTGGGAGGCCCACACCGACGGGCCGTTCACCCTGCGCACGCTGATGGGGGGCCACTTCGCGGCGCTGGAGCAGGCCGACGTGACCCGCAAGCACATCGAGTCGGCGCTGCGGCCCTGGGCGCTGTCCGCGAGCTGATCCCGACGAAGACGCCGGTGGGGGGGGGGGGGCGGGGGGCGGGCCGGGCCCCCCCCCCCCTGGGGGGGCTGGGTGGCCGGGCTCGCGCCCGACACCCCCCCCCCCCACCACG